>JAUWNQ010000039.1 GCA_030612565.1 Candidatus Bipolaricaulota bacterium
CGACGATGACGGGGCCTCCGATCAGGCAACAGGGAACATCTCCGTCAACCCATAGGTTGTAGTCACCCAGCTCATGTAAGGCAAAGCTCCTCTCCGGAAGAAAGGAGGGGATCTTCGTGTGGATCGGGTCTTGCAATGCAACACCAGCTTCTGCTGGAAACTTCTGAGGATCCCGCAGGATAACCCGTCCAAAAAAACCGTCATGCCGCCCTGTATACAAAACGTAGACGCTCATCTACAATACGTAGGCGGTGATAGCGATGCTGAGAGTGTTGCTCGGTTCTGAGGCGCGGCTTGATCCCAGATCTGCCGAAACGCCGCCATACCCAAGCAAAAGTGAGGAGAAAAGATGTGTCGGATGATCGCCGCGCCGTTCGGCGTCAAAGGTGAAACACTTATTGAGCCGTTTGTGCGCATGGCCCGAGGAGAGAATGCGCTACATGAGCACAACCAAAGCTTAGGCAAGTTCCGCCACGGAGATGGGTGGGGCGTTGTTTATGCAGAGGGGGGAACGTATCACTCCTACCGTAGTCTGAAACCCTGCTGGGACGATCCAACACTAGAACAATTAAGGGATCGCACGGTTCTTCTCCTCCATGCACGACGCGCCTCGCGCGGAAATGTAACGCTCGAAAACGTTCACCCGTTCCAGCACACGCACAACGCGCAGACCTGGTACTTCTGTCACAACGGGACGATCAAAGACCACATGGAACGGTCTCCTGAAATGGGAGGGGATACCGACTCCGAACGGTATTTCCATCTATTGCTTAACCACCTCGACGAAAGCCACCCAGTCGCGAGCATAGATAGGACGCTTTCATCGCTTAAGAACTACACATCGCTGAATTCTTTTCTGTTGAACGAGAACCGTTTTTACGCGATCAACCGCTTCTCTAAATCACCCCTCTACTACACCCTCCACCTCCACCAGGGAGAGGAAGGGGCCCTCCTCTCTTCAGAGCCGCTCCTCGATGTAGCCTTAGATTGGAATCCGCTCACAAACAGAACAGTAATGATCTTCGATCGTGATGCCGGAACGGTGCGTTCACTAGCTCCGCCGACCGGTTAATCCTTCCCTCTCTCCACGATGATTGCTTTTTCATGACACCACCCCGGCTTGCCTCGTTCGCAGGCTTATCAGTATACTTCGTGGACAGAAAGGAGGTGGTATGATCATGTCCAAGAAGGTTTTTCTCTCAATCCTTTTGTTTGTCGTCCTCGCCTACTCTCTCATCCTGAACGGGGGAACATCCGATCTGCTACTCGTTCAGGGAATACGAGCCAAGGACGGCGATACGATCGTTATCGCGTTTTCCGATGGAACGAGGGAACAAGTGCGCTACGCATCGATCAACGCCCCTGGTCTCGATCAATGCTTTGGCGAGGAGGCAAGGGATTACAACGAGGCGCTCATCAAGGGGAAGGACTTATGGATAGAGCTTAATCCGATCGATGATGGATATGAGCGAGCGCAGGACAGGCTCCTGGCACATGTCTTTCTCTCCCCTGCAAGGACACAGACGAGCAGCGTTTCTGCCCTCATGGTCGCCGCGGGGATGGCGCGATTGGACGTGTTTAATCCCAGCGATACGGCGATCAGAAACGGGGATGACTTCTCCGTTCGCTACGCAGACTTCATCATTGCAACCCAGATCGAGGCGGCGTCGGCCAGACATGGATGGTGGGGAGAGTGCGATAACTACACGGAATCCGATCTGATCATCGCGGCGATCAGGCAATGGAGCGACGATGAGATAGTCTATATCGTAAATCGCGGGTCTGAATCTGTCAATCTTGCCGCTGAGTGGAAGCTCCAGGATGCATCAGGGAGCGAGAGGAATGTGCTTGATTTCAGCGACTATCTGATCTGGAAATGTCTACTCCCTCCTGGAGGGCTGCTCCGGATTCACTCCGGCTCCATTGCCACGGGCAGAGGAGGAGAGCATACAACCTGTGGAGAGTCAAAAGTAGACTTCTACTGGACCGGGCACAAAATATGGGATCAAGATAAGGATACGGCTTGGCTCTATGACCCCGCGGGAGGGTTAATCTACGATTACGTCTATCCCCTCGACTGGGAATAAACTACCCCACCGCAAGCGGTCGGGGTATTAATAGCATCACGTCACACCGGCGAAGGCCGGTGTCCACGAACGAATCACTGGATTCCGGCATGCGCCGGAATGACAGCATTCACAGCAAGCTGCGGGGAATCCAACCCGCAGAGATTGAACCGATAACCTTAGGGTGACCTCTGTTCCGTGTGGGCACTTAACCGGGGCTGCACGTCCCAGACAAGAGATTACTATCAGCGGTCAGCTATCGTCCTTCCCTGATTGCCATTCGCAATCCAAAATCACCTCTCTCCGTCACTCATCACTGCTTCCTTCTCATGGGGAACGTACAGGTCGGTCAGGAGCGTGTTGACCCACGCAAAGGTGAGGACCGAGACCCCACGCGCAATCCAATTCCCTATGCTCCCAAGAGGAAGGGCAACGGTCGCACCAACGACGATAAACGTCGGCGCGTAGAGGATCGCCAAGAATCGCAGCAGAAAGACAAGATCATGCCAGTCCTGCGTCATCGCGAAGCTCGTCCGCATCCCCGCAATACCGCTCGCCCCATCGATCACGATCGCCTGCTTGTAGAAGATCCAGCGCAGCCCTATATATGCGCCGGGGATGAAGAGAAGAAGAAACCCGATAAAGACACCCAGATTGACCATGATCTCCCCGGCAACGAGGTGCCCGTAACATGGGAGGATACGTGTGAGAGCCTGGCTCAATGTGAGCGGCTCGCCGATCCTCTCCCCGTGGACGAGGAGGATGAACAGACCGTTGAAGACCGGGGAGAGGAGGATGAACGTTCCCATCGAGAGGATCCACCTTGGATTCTCGATCTCGTACAGGGTCGCCTGGGAGTCCATAGCGTAGAGGATCACCACAAAGAAGAGGGAGAGCAAGAGAAGGAGTGGTCGCTGAAACGGGAGAGATAGGGCGCGGCTAATCGGATAGGATCGCATCGTCCTCGTCTTTCAGTAGCCGGTTGATCCGCATCGCCCACTCCACAGTATCATCGAGGATGAACTCCAATTGAGGGGTGTAGCGGAGCGGAAAGCGTTTTGCGAGTTCGGTCCGAAAGAATCCACGGTCGTGACGGAACGCGGCGAGAACCGCATCGCGGTCAACGGAACTATCAACAGCCACGTACACCTTGGCATAGTGAACATCGGGGGAGAGCTTGACATCCATAACCGTGGGAAAGGCATCACGGATCACCGGGTCGCGTGCTTCAAACTCGATAATTGAGGAGAGCTCACGCTTGATCTCTTCGCGCAACCGGGCTTGTATCCGTCCATCAGCCATCAAAGAACCTCGTTGGAATCGATGGGGTCACAAGCGAAATCCCCTCTCCAAGATTGAGAGAGAAGGAGGATCAGGTGGTATGCATCACAGAGGGGCAGCATCGCGTCCTCAGCGTTCGATCTCTTCCAGGATGAAGACGATGAACCGGTCACCGACCTCGACATCATCGAAGTCCTTGAGGCGAATGCCGCACTCCCGTCCGGTCTGGACCTCCTTCACATCATCCTCAAATCGCCGCAAGGACGCGATCTCCCCATCGAAGACCCCCTCCCCCTGCCGGAGGACGTGCACCTTCCCCTTACGGGTTACCTTCCCATCCGAAACATAGCATCCCGCAACGATCCCGCCCGGGGTCTTGAACAATTGCCGGACCTCGACCTCACCGAGCTTCACCTCTTCGTACTCCGGGGCGAGGCGTTGCTTGAGGGCACGTTCTATCTCATCGAGCAGATCGTAGATGATGTCGTAGATAAGGAGAGGAACCCCTTCGCGATCGGCAAGCTTTGCCGCCTTGGCATCCGCCTTGACCCCGAAACCGACGACGAGGCAGTCCGTGGGGAAACTCGCCGCAAGGAGGACATCCCCCTCAGAGACAGTCCCGACCCCGGAGTGCAGGAATTCCACCTGCACATCCCCCACGTCGAGCGATTCGATCTCCCGGCGCGCCGCTTCCAGCGCCCCGGTCGACGATGCCTTCAGGATCAGCTGCAGCTTCTCCTCCTCCATAGCCTCACGGAACAGGTCCTCCACACTCATCTTCGCCCGTGAGCGCCGTGGGGTCGCCGCCGCTGCCTTTCGCTGCGCTGCGCAGACCTTAGCCTGGTTCTGGTTCTTCTTGACCTCGACCGGTGTCCCAACCGGTGGAACTTCTTGTAAGCCAAGGATCTCCGCTACCTGCCCCGGACCAACCCCGCGGATTCTTTTCCCGGTCTCATCGATCAACGCCTTCACCCGACCATAGGTCGTCCCGGCAACAATACAATCCTTCTCGTGCAGGGTGCCATTCTTGACGACCACGGTCCCCACCGGACCACGCCCCGAGGAGAGGTGGCTCTCGATGATGATCGCCTCTAGCTCCCCCTTCGGGTCGCCACGGATATCCTCCATCTCGGCGACGAGGAGGATCATCTCCAACAGGTCCTCGATGTTCTCCCCTTTGAGCGCCGAAATAGGGACGGTGATCGTCTCCCCTCCCCACGCTTCCGGGGTCAGACCATGCTTCGTCAGGTCGTTCATGACCTTGTCGACGTTCGCGTTCGGTTTATCGATCTTATTGACCGCCACTATCATCGGGATCTTTGCGGCGTGGATGTGATCGATCGCTTCCTGTGTCTGCGCCATCACTCCATCGTCCGCCGCCACGACCAGGATCGCGATATCGGTCGCCTTCGCCCCGCGCGCCCGCATCCCGGTGAATGCCTTGTGACCCGGGGTATCGATGAACGTAATCATCTTCCCGTGCAGATCGACCTGGTAGGCAGCGATCCCTTGGGTGATCCCCCCTGCCTCCTTCGCTGCCAGGTGAGAATCTCGGATCGCATCGAGGAGAGTCGTCTTTCCGTGATCGATGTGCCCAAGGACGGATACGATTGGAGGACGGGGATCGCCCTTTCGAACCGGCTTCTCCTCGACCTCTACGCCCGGCTCTTCTTCCTTTGCCACCGATGCCGACGGCGCGCGCGCCTCCTGATAGAGGTTGACGATGAGCGCGTGCTCCTCATCGTCGACCGTGTTCGCCGCCTTGAGCCCCGGCATTCCCATCTCTGCGAGCTTAGCGATCAGCTCCTTGCTGGAGATGCCCAGCTCCTTCGCAATCTCATAGACTCTCTTTCTCGTCAACAGTAACCCTTCTTTAGTAGTTATTAATAGTGACGCAGACTATACCTCATCGACGAAGTAGCGTCAAACAGAAGACGGGCCTAAAGAAAAATCAGGGTCGGCTAGCGAGTGACCAGGACTATCACAAGCACGATGATCCCCCCCGCAGCGAAGATTCCCAAGAGGATCTTGATGCTCAGACGCCGCAAGCGCACCTTCTGCTCGGGGGCAAGGTTGCCCTGACGGGGAGATCGAAGCTCCATGCGCTGCGACTTCTTGTAGGTCTTCACATAGAGTGCGGTCTTCTTCTGCCGCTTGTAGACGATAGATAGGTTGTGCATCGCGTTGGAGTGATGCGGATCGATCTCTAGGGCCCGCTTGTACGCATATTCGGCCCGGTTGAAGTCATCCCCGTCGATGTAGATATTTCCCAACCGGTAATAGATCGTCGCCTTATCGATCCCGTAGCGCAACGCCTCTACAAGGAGGCTAATCCCCTCCTTGTACTCCTTCTTCTTGCGGAGGGTCTCGGCCCGTCCTAGAGCATCCTGGACGAACGCCTCCTGCTCCTCACGCGTCTCTAACGCTTTCATGTTCATCGATCCACGCTCTCACTTTCTGGATATCGAGCCAGGTCAGGTACTTCGGGCTCCCTTTGGCCCGCGATTGGTTGCGCAGCAGGTAACTCGGGTGAAACATGGGGAAGATCTGTATTCCCCCTCGCCAGGGGAGGAGAGATCCATGCACCTG
>JAUWNQ010000156.1 GCA_030612565.1 Candidatus Bipolaricaulota bacterium
CGCCTCTGCAGCGGGAACGTTGCGGCAGCGTTTGCCGATGACAACGGCAAGTTCCGCCTCATAGTGCACCAGGGAACTCGTCGGGAGGACGATCTCCTCTTCGGGGCCGATCACGGAGGAGGGGGGCTTGAAGAAGAGCAACGGCCGCGTGGGGACCTCGTTTCCCAGCTCCTGCGCGTGCGCGGCGTAGTTGCGCCCCACACAGAGGATCTTCGTCGGGGTGCACGGGGCGAGAAGCCTCACCTGGGAGAGAGGGACCTCTCCGCGAGGGGTGAGGATCACCTCTCCACGCAACTCACCGTTCTCGGGTCTTTCGGTCTCGCGAGAGATAAAGCGGACTAGACGCATGAGCACTCCTTAGCTGCTAGAGATGTAGGTGAGAACGTATCCCATCGCCAGGTTCGTTGCAAGAGGGATTAGGCAATTGAGCGAGTGAGTAATTGAGAGATTTAGCGATTGCGAGATTGAGTGATTTGTCAGGCAATCGCCCGTTTTCCCAATCTCTCAATGATTCAATCTCTCAATCATCCAATCTCTCTCCCGCCCTCCGCGTCCTTGACGGGATCGATCGACGCGGATAGGCTGTAGGTCTATGAATAGACTCCCTTATCTTACCCTTGCCGGATTCGCTGTCGGCCTCGATCGCCTCCTTAAATGGTGGGCTATGGCGAACCTCTCCCTCACCGAGTCGCGCCCCCTCATTGGGGAGACGATCCGGTTGACGCGGGTCCACAATTACGGGGGGGCGTTTGGAATCTTCCCTGGGAACGGCACTCTTTTCGTGGTCGTCTCCTCGATCGTTGCTCTGACAGTTCTCTTCTTCATAGCCCGCGGCCGCTACCACAGCCGCCTGCTGAACACGGGGCTGGCGCTTGTCCTCGGCGGAGCAATGGGGAACCTGATCGATCGTCTACTCTATGGGTATGTCCTCGACTTTCTCGAGGTGAGGGGTCTCTTCGTCAACAACTTGGCCGATGTCTGCGTCACTGTGGGGGTAGGATTGATCGTTGTCCACACGTTCTTTGGAGGTGATGAAGATCGATCTTCACGGTCAGCTGATTGTCTTTGAAGGGCTCGATTTTACCGGCAAGACGACGCAGGTGCGGCTCCTCGCCGACCGGCTGCACAAGGCGAGTCTCCGAGTGACCACCACGCGCGAGCCCGGGGGAACATTACTTGGGGAAGGCGTTCGCGAGGTGATCCTCTCGAACAAGAACACCGAACTCCTGCCGCTTTCCGAACTACTCCTGTTCATCACCTGCCGTGCACAACTCTCTAGCGAGGTGATCGAGCCGGCGCTGGCTTCGGGCCACACCGTCGTCTCTAGTCGGTTCCGTCTCTCCAGTCTCGCCTATCAGGGGTACGGGAGAGGGATCGATCTCGACCTCATCCGGCGGTTGAACGAAATTGCGACATCAGGGAGGCAGCCGGATATCACCTTCCTCATCGACCTCCCTGCGGAAGTTGCTCTTGCACGCAAGCGTGGAGAGGGCGACCGTATCGAACAGGAGGATCTCGCCTTCTACCGGCGGGTCCGCGATGGGTACCTGGAGCTGACGCGCGATGATCCGCACGTTCGGATTATCGATGGGACTCTATCCATCGAGAAGATCGCAGATCAGGTGGCACGGCATCTTGCGGTCTAGTTTTTGTGGAACGGCTCATTGATCGTGTATCATGATCCCGCCCAGCATTCTCACAAATAAGGGGGAAGATGATGGATTTCGTATGCAGCAAAGATGATCTGGTCTTCGGTGTCAAACTCGCAAGCTATGCCCTGGGAACCCGCAGCAGTATGCCGATTCTCTCCGGATTAAAGATGGAGATCGAGGGGAACCGACTGCGTCTCTACGCGACCGATCTCGAACGGGCGGTCCTATGCGAGATCCCGATTGAGAACCGCGCCAATGATGAGGCGGTTGTGCTGAACGGGGTGGTCCTCTCACAGATCGCGGCCCACCTTCCCGAGGACGACAAGATCAGCCTGAAGACCGACGAGGCTGATGGGGTGGTCGTCAAGTTACGCTGTGGGGAGGCCCTGTTCGACCTTCCGACCCTCCCGGTGGAGGATTACCCCGAGGTCCCTACCCTCCCGTCGGCGAAGATCGCCGTCCTTAAGGTGGATTCCTTCCACCGTGGTCTCGATCAAACTGTCTTCGCTACGCTGAAGGCCGGAGAGACGACGCGCCTCAGCCTGACCGGGGTCGATATCGTACTGAAGAGTGGGCGGGTGAAACTTGTTTCGACGAACGGGTACCGCCTGGCAATGAAGACGATCGATGCCGAAGAGATATTCACGGAGAGCGAGTTCCTGATCGAAGGGAGTGTCCTGACCGACCTCGACCGCGTCCTCTCACAGGCTGGGGAAGGAACAGTCGATCTCTATCAAGGGGAGGGACAGCTCTTCTTCCAATCCGGCGGAGTGACGTTCATCGCCAAGACACTCGCCGAGGAGTTCCCCGATTTCGACCGGGTCGTCCCCAAGGATAGCCCGCTCGCCCTCGCCTTCGACAGACAGGCCCTCCTTGCCACGCTACAGCGGATCGAGATCACCTCTGCGGAGGAGTCCAATGCCATCACCTTGCGTGGGACGACCGACGAGAGTGCGGCACGTATCAACTCCTCTTCCAGGGATAAAGGGGAGGCAGAGGAGCGCGTCCGCGTGAAGAAGGTGCCCACCAAGGCCGTCGAGATCTCGTTCAAAGCGGAATACATGATCGACGCCCTAAAACGGATGGCCTCCGAGGAGATCGCTCTCTGGCTCAC
>JAUWNQ010000072.1 GCA_030612565.1 Candidatus Bipolaricaulota bacterium
CATCCGTATGACCGACGCCCCCTCGTTCTTCAAGGTCCTGGAGGAGAAGCTCAACTGGGGAGACGACTCAAGACGGGAAGGGAAGGGTTGAAGATGACCAACCGCCTTGGCTGAGCAGGGTCTCCTCCGTTTCAACCTCAGAACGGACCCTCCATCGTTGCTCAAAGAACGGAATCTGTTTTGGCTCCCAGTCGCTCTCGTTCATCGTTACCGGTACGATCTGGCGTTGGCTCCTAGCCCCAGAGGGGGGAATAAACATTCTCCCTAGCTTCATTGGGCTCCCGGCCGGACATTTTCGCTGGATAAGCAGCCGTGAGCAGATACTAACCTTCGACTGGCAGAGCATCCCAGCGATAACCGCGATCGTCGTCTCGCTCGTCCTCATATTCCTTGCGGTGCGAGCCTGGAGAAAGGGCACCCATAAGCGCGCATTGATAGTCGCTTTCCCGGCACTACTACTCATCCTGTGGGCAGTATTCGGCCAGCGTATGGTCCCGCAGATGCTCCCCATCCCGGAGAGACACGGGTTCAACCTGGCAACGATCGGGGTGAGCATCGCCGCAATATGGCAGTTCTCTGGATACACGATGGCCCTCTACCTCGCCGGTCTGCGCGGGATTCCCGTTGAGTTACACGAGGTGGCTCGCCTGGATGGAGCAACCGAGATTCAGTACTACATGCGCGTTGCCTTCCCCATCTTGAAGCCAATCACGTTGAGCGCAGTGATCATCCTCGCCCACATCTCCCTCAAGATGTTCGCCCTCATCTTCGCCATGGCCGGGCCGGACAACGCCGCCACCGATCACCCCGCCGTTCTAATGTACCTGACAACGTTCCGAGGGAACAAATTCGCCCTCGGAGCATCGATCGCCGTCATCCTATTCTTGCTGGTCGCCCTGTTCATCATTCCGTACCTAGTCAGCTCGTACCGGGAGCAAAGAAGGAGGGCATCGTGACGACGAAGATCACGTGGGCACGAGTACTCCTCTATGCGACTCTGATCATCGTCGCTGCTGTCTACGTGATGCCGATCTACATGACTGTGATCACAGCCCTCAAGAACCCGGCGGACATCAACCTGGACACCGCCTGGCAGGTGCCGCCACACCTCAACTGGGGGAGCTTCAGCCAGGCGTACGCCAAATTTTGGGGCCGAACATCATGAACAGCATCATCCTCGCTGTTACTGCGACGATCCTCTCATCGATGCTCGGTTCGCTGAACGGCTACGTCTTCTCCAAGTGGCAATTCAAGGGGAGCGACATCGTGTTCATGCTGGTGCTGTTCGGCATGTTCATTCCCTATCAGATCATCCTTATTCCGCTCTTTCAGACACTGCGCCGGATTCACATGTACGGCGGCCTGCCCGGGTTGATCCTTGCCCACGTCGTTTACGGCCTCCCGATCACTACGCTAATCTTCCGCAACTTCTACACCCAGATCCCCTCGTCGCTGACAGAATCGGCGCAGATCGACGGGGCCGGCTTCTTCAAGCTATACCTGCGTGTGATCTTTCCCCTCTCCATCCCTGGGTTCGTAGTTACGTTCATCTGGCAGTTTACCCAGATCTGGAACGAGTTCCTGTGGGGGATCACGCTCACCAAGTACTCGGCTAATCCGATCACCGTCGGCCTGGCACAGCTCGCTGGCGGGCAGGCGGTCAGCTGGAACCTGCCGATGGCCGGGTCGATAATCGCTGCGATCCCGGTGTTAATAATCTACATACTGATGGGTCGCTACTTCATCCGCGGTCTCCTCGCAGGCTCGGTGAAGGGATAACCGCCCTTGATTGAAGAGGAGGTGGCTAGTTTGGAAATTGAGAAGAAGGTGCGTTGGGGTATATTGGGTACGGCGAGGATCGCCGCAGAGCGTCTGATCCCCGCGTTTCACGAATCGGAGATCACTGAGCTCGTCGCCGTCGCGAGCAGAAATTGCGACAGAGCAACGAACTTTGCGAACAAACACCAGATTGCTAAGGCATACGCTAGTTACGATGAATTGCTGGCAGATGATTCCATCGACGCTGTATACATCCCTCTTCCCAACCACCTCCATCGCAAGTGGGCAATACTGGCGATGGCCGCGGGGAAGCACGTGCTTTGTGAGAAGCCCCTTTCCACAAGTACCGCAGATGGGGTCGCGATGTTTGAGGAAAGCGAGAAGAAGAACGTCCTCCTCATGGAGGGGTTCATGTACCGCTTCCATCCCCAGACGAGACGCGTGAGAGAACTGCTGGCGAAGGGGACTATCGGCCGGCCACACCTCATCCGGATCGCCCACTCGTTCCCGCTTCACCTTCAGGACAGGGACAAGGACTTCCGCTGGCGAGAAGAAGCGGGCGGCGGAAGCCTGGCAGATCTCGGCGTATATTGCGTCGACACAGCGCGGCACCTCTTCTCCGCCGATCCAATGCGGGTGTTTGCCGCAAGCTCTTATCACCCCGATCACAGCGCTGAGGCGGAGACGAGGGCGATCCTTACGTTTCCAAATGATCGTGTGGCCGTCTTCGACAGCAGTTTTCTCCTCACAGGGAGAAGAGAATACGAGGTGGTGGGGGACGAAGGGCGCATCACGGCCTTTGACACCTACAACCCAGACAGGGGAATCGATGTCAAGATCGAGATCGAGACGATGGGCAGGAAGATAGTGGAGAAAATCGACGCAAAGAACGAGTACCGCATCGAGGTCGATCACTTTTCAACATGCATCCTGCGAAACGAAGTGCCCGCCATCTCCCGTGAAGATAGCATCGGTAACCTGCGCATCCTCGACGCGTTGCGCGAGTCGGCTCACAGAGGAATCCCCGTGGAGATGAGCCTTGCCGGATAGCCTCGCTCTTCTCGAGGACCTGTTCGGACCGGGGAAGGAGGCGATCACCGCTCGTGCCCCCGGACGCGTCAACCTGATCGGGGAGCACACCGACTACAACGGGGGGTATGTCCTCCCGTTTGCGATCGACAGGGTAACAGAGGTGGCACTCCGTCCACGTAAGGATCGAAGGATCCGTGTCTTCGCGGAAGCGTTTCAAGAGACAGATGAACTCCACCTACCGATAGAAGATCCAACACCGACCGGAGGGTGGCAGGATTATCTTACGGGCATCCTGATTGGGCTCTCCCACCGAGACGATCTCCCTTTCGGGTTTGATGGAACTATCACAGGCGACATCCCAATCGGGGCCGGATTGAGCAGTTCTGCCGCATTGGAGGTAGCGCTGGCTCTGGGGCTCTCCCGGCTATATAAGATCGAGCTAAGGGATCTTGACCTTGTCACCCTCTGTCAAAGAGCCGAGAACGAATTTGTGGGCACCCACTGCGGGATCATGGATCAATACGCAAGCCTCCTCGCTAGAGAGAATTACGCCCTCCTGCTTGACATCCGTTCCTTGAAGCACCGTTATGTACCCTTTTCTTTGGACAAGCTGACTCTCTTGATCGTCGATTCCAACATCCGGCGATCCCTTTCCAAGAGCGGATACAACGAACGCCGTCGGGAATGCCAGGAGGCCCTTTGCTTTCTACAAGAGGCATTACCAAATCGCCGGATCAGCTCCTTGAGCGATCTTGACTCGGAAGGGCTTAATAGAGTGAGACAGACCAAGCCCCAAACGCTTTGGGAGCGTGCCCTGCACGTCCAGGAAGAGAACAACCGCGTTCTTAAGGTTGCCAAGGCCTTAGGAGAGGGGGATACCAAGACGGTGGGTAGACTCCTTTTCTCCTCCCACGCCTCGCTGCGGGATCTGTTTCAGGTGAGTACACACGAGCTCGACTTCCTGGTCGACAGGGCAAAGGCCCACGGAGCGCTCGGCGCAAGGTTGGTCGGCGGGGGCTTCGGCGGGGTCACCCTTCACCTCGTGGCGAGAGAGGAAGCGGAGAATTACACGATGGGCATTATGAAGGCCTACCAAGGGCGCTTTGGTCGCAAAGCCTCCGTAATTGAGGTGCACCCCGGTCCTGGCGCAAAATCGTGCAACTCTTAGCCACTCGGTCTTGCTACCCCAAGGCCCCCTGGAAAACACCATACAACGCAAATCAAGAACTGCTAAGGAACACCTTCACCCAGCGTTCTTCCAAAGGTTTGCCGGGTAGGTTCCTTGTTTAATCAACGCGTTGATAGCTTCCCTGACCTTGGGCTTGTCTTCCTGGTAGGTGACCCCGAACCACCTCTCATCCGTTGGCAGGACCTTGACTCTCGCCTTCTTCTCCTCGACCAACTCGCCCATGAGTTCGGGAAGGAGGAACTCAGCCTTGAGTGCCTTACAGTGACTGTCATTTAAAAGCTGATAACGGTCCTCGCTCTCGGCTATTAGGCTTGGTGTGAACCCCCACATGCTCATGGAGACGAGGC
>JAUWNQ010000086.1 GCA_030612565.1 Candidatus Bipolaricaulota bacterium
CGATCCATCGGGTCTGGAAGGGGGTGACCCTTCTCGATTCCGTCGAGTCCGGCGTGAAGAAGGATAGCGAAAGCGAGATATGGGTTGCACGCCGGGTCAGGCACCCGAAACTCGATGCGAGTAGCGGTTTCTTTGCCGGGTTTGTACATGGGAACACGTATCATGTTGCTCCGATTTCGGTGGGCCCAGGTGATGTAGACCGGTGCCTCATAACCGGGGACGAGCCGCTTGTAAGAGTTGCCCCACTGTGCGCAAACGCCGGTGACCTCCTTGGCATGTCTCATGATTCCAGCTATGTACCCCTTGGCGATCGAGGACAAGTAAAGAGGATCCTCAGGGTCGAAGAAGGCGTTGTGGCCGTCCTTGCGAAAGAGGGACTGGTGCGTATGCATTCCCGAACCGTTCTGGTCAGAGATCGGTTTAGGCATGAAAGTGGCATACAACCCGTGTCTTCTTGCTACCTCCTTCACGACCAACCGACAGGTCATAAGGCTATCCGCTATTGTCAAAGCATCGCCGAACCGAAGATCGATCTCCTGCTGGCCGTGAGCCACCTCATGGTGGGCCGCCTCCACCCCGATTCCCATATCCTCGAGAGCAAGGACCGTCTCTCTCCGAATCGTCGACGCCCTATCCGGAGGAACGAGATCGAAGTACCCACCACAGTCCAGAGGATCGATCTCAGAGTCCGACTGAAAGTAGAAGTACTCCACCTCCGGCCCGACGTACATAGAGAATCCCTGTTCATCCGCCCGAGCGAGGGCGCGCTTAAGCACCCAGCGAGGGTCACCATGGTAAGGGGTTCCGTCCGGTTTAAGAACGTCGCAGATCAGACGAGCTACGTTCCCCCAGGGAAGAGTGATGAAAGTCTCTGGATCGGGATTGATGATCATATCGCTCTCGTCGATGCGCGCAAACCCGTGGATCGATGAGCCGTCAAACCCAACTCCTTCTTGGAGCGCGTCGTTCAACGCTGTCGCTGTAATCTCCACACTCTTGGGGTTCCCCAAAAGGTCGGTAAACCAAAGCTGGATGAACCGGATTCCCTTTTCTTTTACCGCCTTTAGCACCTTCTCTCGGTGTTCCTCACTCATGGGGCTTCCTCCTTGTGGAACCAATAGGAAGGATTATAGTCGCTGATCCACAAAGGTGCATCGTCTTTTCTTGCGAGGCCATTTGCTGTGCTGGTAAAGGAACGGCTCTCACAGGTTGTCGGTAGAAAATCGCCGCAGAGACACGGAGAGGAGGGAAGTGGCGAGAGTGTGAATCCTTGTGTTTTCCGCGCTCCCTATCTCCGTGTCCCCGCGTCTCCCTCTCTTCGCCGCTCTAGTGGCGGATCACGAGAGCGTCGGCCATCGCGGCCGCGTCGACCGTAACGTGATCCCCTTCCTTTACTTCGCCGGAGACGATCTTCATCGCGAGGGGGTTCTCCACAAGGCTCTTCAGCACCCGTTCAAGAGGGCGCGCGCCGTAGTGTGGATCGTACCCCTTCTTGGCGAGAACCTTCTTCGCTTCCTCGGTGATAGTGATTGAGATCCCCTGCTCTCTGAGTCGCTCGTCCAGTGCTTTAGCCTTCAGATCGACGATCTTTAGGATCGCCTCTTCGGAGAGTGGATGGAAGATGATCGTCTCGTCGATCCGGTTGAGAAACTCCGGACGGAAGGTGCGTTTCAACTCCTCCTCGACCTTCTCACGGATCTGGTTCTCTGCGAGGTCGGGCGTGAAGTACTCGCTACCCACGTTAGAGGTCATGATGATGATCGTGTTCTTGAAGTCGATCGTGCGCCCGTGCCCGTCGGTCAGACGCCCCTCATCGAGGAGCTGAAGCAGTAAGTTCATCACCTGTGGGTGCGCCTTCTCAGCCTCGTCGAACAGGATAACCTGATAAGGACGCCGCCTCACCGCCTCGGTGAGCTGCCCGCCCTCTTCGTACCCCACGTACCCCGGCGGAGATCCAATCAGGCGCGCCACGGCGTGCCGCTCCATGTATTCGGACATGTCGATCCGCAAGAGCGCATCATCACTCCCGAAGAGGAATGTGGCGAGCGCCTTGGCGAGCGCTGTCTTCCCCACCCCGGTCGGCCCGAGGAACAGGAAGGTCCCGATAGGCCGGCGCGGATCGGAGAGACCGGCACGCGAATGACGCACCGCCTCAGCGATGGCGTGCACCCCCTCCTCCTGATCGATGATGCGTGCGTGCAGGAGGTCCTCCATCTTCGAGAGGCGCGCGCGCTCCCCCTCGACCATCCTTTCTGCCGGGATCCCTGTCCACTGCGAGCCGAGCGCGGCGATATCACCTTCTGCCACCTCCTCGCTGCTTCCGTCGACTCGTAGCTTGCTCGCCGCTTCGTCGACAAGGTCGATCGCCTTGTCCGGGAGGAAGCGATCTGAGATGTAGCGCTCCGAGAGCTTCGCCGCTGCACGGATCGCGTCATCAGTGATCTTCACCTGGTGGTGCTCCTCCAGCTTCTCCCGTAGCCCCTCAAGGATCTTGATCGTCTCTCCCACGGTAGGCTCACCAACGTATACCTGTTGGAACCGTCGTTCCAATGCGGAATCTTTCTCAATGTGTTCGCGGTACTCGTTCAGGGTCGTCGCCCCGATCAGTTGGAACTTCCCGCGGGAGAGCGGTTCTTTCAGTATATTGGAAGCATCGATCGCCCCCTCGGCAGCACCGGCTCCGACGATCGTATGGACCTCGTCGATGAAGACGATCGTCTTACCTGCCGCGGCTTCGATCTCCTTGATCACCGCCTTCAACCGATCCTCGAACTCTCCGCGGAACTTGGATCCGGCGACCATCGCTGCAATGTCGAGGGCGACTATCTCCTTCCCCTTCAGGGTGTCGGGCACATCATCCGCAGCGATCAGCTGTGCCAGTCCCTCGACGACCGCGGTCTTTCCCACCCCTGACTCCCCTATTAGAACGGGGTTATTCTTGCGACGGCGTGAGAGGATCTGCTCCATGCGGCGAATCTCCGCCTCACGACCGATCACCGGATCGAGTTCGCCGCGAGCAGCCATCTCCGTTAGGTTTGTAGAGTATTTTTTCAGGAGTTGGTAGCGATCCTCTGGGGAGCGGTCTGTCACCCGCTGCTCCCCGCGCACGCTGCGAAGCGCGGTGTAGATCGCCTCGGGGGTGATCTGATGACGATCGAGGACCCGCTTCAGGCCAGGGTCGATCGCACGACTGAGCGAGAGGAGAAGGTGGTCCACTCCGATGTACTCATCGCGCAGCCGCTCGGCCTCCATCTGTGCCCCGGCGACGCCTGCCTCCAGGCGTGGGGTGATGTAGATCTGTGCTCCAATCGGGCCGGAGATCGAAGGTTTGCTCTTCAACAGAAGATCGAGGTCCTTGGATAAGCCGGTCAGATTTACCCCCATCTCCTGCAGGATATCGCGCCCCGCACCCTCCTTGGTGACGAGCACGGTGAAGATGTGCTCCACGTCGAGCTGGTTCTGCTTGTAGCGCGTCAGAAGGTCCTGTGCCTCGTGGAACAGCTCCTGCGCACCTTCAGTCAGTTTGTCGAAGCGAATCATTGCCATCACCTCCAGAATTAGCAGTCGAACATATCGAGTGCTAATTATAGGCCGAAAGGGGAGGCGTTTCAAGTAGCGGAGCACGCAGGCAGCAACTACAAAGACTCTTGCACAAGCCCTCCTACTTACAAACCAAAGCTTTCACCGCAGAGTGCGCGGAGCACGCAGAGGTTTAGCTGTTATTGACTTCCCGTCTACGGAGGGATATGGTATATTGCTATCATTCAACAGATGCGACATATGCATCAGCAAGGCTGCCGATTCGTGCGTGAAGGTAGCGAACATTCGATTTGGGAGAACCCGGCTACGCAACGCCGTACCTCGGTGCCGCGTCATCGGAAAATTCCAGATTACACTGCAAGACGTATCTGCAAGCAGCTTGTCATTCCCTTGCCGTCTTGAGAGACAAGATGTGGTCTGCACTCGACACTTTTGTGTGATCATGCTTCGTGATCGGGCAATTTCACGGTATTCTGAGATT
>JAUWNQ010000048.1 GCA_030612565.1 Candidatus Bipolaricaulota bacterium
TGAGGAGAAGCCGATCCCGATCAGCGATCCATCGAGGGTCTTCTGCGGGCTCACCCGCAGCGAAACGCCGTCGAGGTACGCCCCCTCGCCCACGATGGCACTGAAGAGCTCATCGCGCAGGGGGTCGTAGATGCACGCGACCTGAAGCTCATCCCCGCACGAAAGGGCGATCGATACGGAGAACTGTGGGTAGCCGCACAGGAAGTTGTTCGTCCCATCGAGTGGATCGATGATCCAGCGATACGGGGAAGAACCCTCGCTGTTCATTCCCTCCTCGGAGAGGATCCCGTGCTCGGGGAAGGCATCCTTGATCGCGGAGACGATCCATTGCTCGGCGTGACGATCGTAGATCGTCACCGGGTCGTGACGCTGACTCTTGGTGGATGCGTGCTTCTCCGCACGCATCCCCGCGCGCAGTATCGCCCCCACCTCTCGCGCCGTACGAACGGCGACTTCCAAGGCGCGCTCCTTTTCCATCCTACCGCCCCCTTTGCAGGCGCTCGGCAAACTGTGGCGGAAGCCCCGCGTGGATGATCCCTTGCATTGTGGCTTGAATATCGTAGGGAACCCGCTTGAAGAAGACCTTCCTCTCAGCGAAGTCGATGATCGCGTACGCGGCGCGCGGATCCCCATCGCGCGGCTGTCCCACACTCCCAGGGTTGATCAGGTACCGTCCTGCCGGGAGAAGGTCGATCGGGCCAGTAGTGTGATCGAGGGGGACCACCCGCCCGCCAAGGTCGACGACCCCGCCCTGAACATGAGAGGGGCCGAAGACCCCGAACGGCCGGTCGAGAAGGGAAAAGGTCTCCCCGGCGACGAAGGCGGCGCACATGTACTCCCACAGCGGCCCGCGCAGGCTCCCGTGCACCACGACGAACCGATCCTCCACGCGAGTCTGCGGGAGATCCCGCAAGTACGCGACCTGATCGAAAGGGAGAACCGTTCGCGTCCACTCGATGACCGCGCGGGCAGCAACGTTGAAGTAATCGAGGGGGAGTCTGCCCGCAGTCGTTGCGTCGTGGTTACCCTGCACGCAAAGCGCATCCGCTACGCGCATCCGCGCGATCACCTCGCCGGGCCACGGTCCGTATCCAACGATATCCCCACAGCAAACAATACGATCTATCTTTTCTTTAGCGAGCGCCGTGAGAACGGCATCCAAGGCGGGGAGGTTCCCATGAATATCTGAGAGAAGGCCGATCCGTGGCATCACTACAACAGGGAGTGTACTGCTTCGAGCGCTTGCTGCGCGCGCTTGCTCCCCTCACGCTCAATCCCTTCCCTTTGCACGGCAAGGCGAGCGATCGTTCCCTCATCCTTAGTGCGACTGCGGATGTCGTTCATCGGCTTCTCCTAACGTTGACAGTTGATGCGGAGAGCGGAAAAGGAAAGAAGGGCGAGCGTCTCTTCGCCGCCCCACATCCATTTGCCGAGTGTCAGTCCTTCTTGTCACCCAAGAGCTTACTCATGTAAGCGATCGCCTCACCAACGGTGGAGATCTTCTCCGCGTCTTCGTCGGAGATCTCCACGCCGAATTCGTCCTCGAATTCCATGATCAGCTCCACAGTATCGAGTGAATCTGCTCCCAGGTCCTCAACGAACGAGGACGCGTCGGTGACCTCGCTGAGATCGACCATCAATTGATCGGCGATGATGGCGCGTACCTTGTTGATAATATCATCCATACGTATCGATACCTCCTTCTTTTAGTATTTGCTCTATCTCTAAGGGTAGAGCCCCCCATTGACGCCGACAACCTGCCCTGTTATATAGGAAGCCCGGGGTGAAAGCAAGAAGGCAACCACCTCGGCGACCTCTTCAGGCTCCCCTTCCCTCCCTAATGGGAGAGAAGCCAGATACGAAGAGCGAATCTCTTCGCCCAACCCTTCCGTCATCTCGGTGCGGATGAACCCGGGTGAGACGACATTCACGCGGATACCACGGCTGCCGACCTCCTTGGCAACGCTACGGGAGAGCCCGATGAGCCCGGCCTTGGCGGCCGCGTAGTTCGCCTGTCCTGCATTCCCGGTCTCGCCAACGACCGATCCGATGTTGACGATCGCCCCGCTTCTCGCCTTTACCATGTAGCGCAGGCAGGCGCGCATGCCGTTGTACGGCCCTTGCAGGTTTACATCAACGACCCGCCTCCAATCCTCCTCGCTCATGCGCAGGATCAACTGGTCCCGCGTAATCCCGGCGTTATTGACGAGAAAGTCGATGCGTCCGTGCGTCTCATGGATCGATCGAAACGCCTCCTTCACCTGATCAAAGTCGGAAACATCGGCCTGCAGGAATCGGCACCCTTCGAGTTCCTGCTCCATCGCCGCTCCATCCTTCTCACCGCGGGCAAGTACTGTAACCAGAGCCCCTTCCCGATGCAAGAGGGTCGCGATCGCCCTTCCGATACCCCTCGTTCCGCCGGTGACGACCGCCACCTTCCCGTCAAACCGCCCCATCGAGCGCCTCCTCAAACGTCACGAATCTTACCTGCGAGGTGATCCGCTTCCCTAGACCTGTGAGGACCTTACCCGGTCCGACCTCCACCGCGCAACTGACCTTCATCTGCACCAGGATCTCCACGACATCTAACCAGGATACGCAAGCAGTGATCTGTGTCAATCGGAGGCCTTTGAGCCTTCTCAGATCGCTCTCCACCTGCCCACTAACGCTAGAAATCACGGGGATCCTCGGGGCACAAAAAGGGAGGGATTCGATCCTCGGGGCAAGCTCCTGTTGGGCGCCTTCCATCAATAGGGAGTGAAACGGGCCGGAGACGTGCAGCCGAATCGCTCGCCCCCTAGCTTCCTCGGCCAACGCCATCGCTGCGAGGAGCGCCTGCTCCTCCCCGGAGATCACCACCTGCGCCGGACCGTTCACGTTCGCCACACTCACCTGCGATCCGCTCTGAGAACAGATTGCCTCCACCCGATCGAGCGGGAGTTTGACGATCGCAGCCATCCCGCCGGGGATGGATTCCATCAGGCGTCCTCGCTCGATCACCACGGAAAGCGCCTCCTGTGCGCTCACGACCCCGGCGCTCACCAGGGCGGCGTACTCCCCCAGGCTGTGACCGGCGACAACTGTGGGAACGATCCCACGTTCGCACAGCCTTCTCTCCTTGATGAGGCTGTCGATGAGAATCGCTGGCTGAGCGACCTGCGTTCGTCGCAAGCGATCCTCATCGCCCTCCTCGATCCAATCCTGTAACCGGAGGCCAGCCTGCGCCGCCTGGTCGAACAGATGAGTACCCAAAGCAGAGGGCGGTGGAAGTACTTGAGGAATCGTTCCCTGGCCGGGGAAGATGAACGCCAGTCGGTGCTCTCGCGCCATCGCTAGATCCTGACGACCGCGGCCCCGTAGGTCGCCCCGGCCCCAAACGCTGTGAGGATCACCACATCCCCCTTCACGATCCTTTCCTCGCGGAGTGCTTCATCGAGGGCGATCGGGACCGACGCAGTGGATGTATTCGCGACCCGATCGAGGTTCACGATCACCCGTTCCCGATCGAAGCCGAGGCGTTTCGCCAATGAGTCAATGATACGGATATTCGCCTGGTGGGGAATAATCCAATCTATGTCCGAGAGTGAGAGGGACGCTGCATGGAGCGCCTCTCGGGCGGCCTGTGCCATCATCGGCACCGCGCTCCGGAAGACTCCGGCTCCCTCCATCTTCAGGTAGTGTCCATGATCGTCGACGGTCTTATGGCTCGCCGGGAACTTGGTTCCCCCAGCCGGCATATTGAGGAGGAGGGCCTTGCTGTTCTCTCCGTGGAGGGCGCTCCCCAGTACTCCTTCCCCGGGTGGGGCCGGTTTGAGGAGGACGGCCCCCGCGCCGTCGCCGAAGAGGACACAGGTCTTCCGATCGCTCCAGTCGGTGACCCTCGACAGCGCCTCTTGCCCGATCAACAGGACACGGCGGTAGAGGCCCGAGCCGATCAGGCCGTTGACGATGGCGAGCCCGTAGACGAACCCGGAACATCCGGCCTTGAGGTCGAAGAACGGTGTTCGATCGAACCCGAGCCCGGCAGCGATGAACGGAGCCGATCCCGGACAGATCATGTCGGGAAAGTTCGTGGCGACGATCAACAGGTCGACGCTCTCCACGGAAACGTCCGCCTGATCGAGGGCTCTTCTCCCCGCCTCGATCCCCATCCTGGCCGGATCCTCCGCGTCTGTGAGGTGATAACGGGTTCGGATGCCTGTCCGTCGGACGATCCACTCATCGGAGGTATCGACACGCTTCTCCAGGTCTAGATTGGTTATGCACGTCTCAGGCACGTAGCTCCCTGAACCAACGATCCTAGCGCCCATCGGGCCGCCAACCACTGATTCCGCGCTCGATCGTCTCGTTCACCCGGCTCTCGACCGCGCGGGAGGCGACCGTAATAGCCGAGGCAATCGCCTGGGCGTTCGAACGCCCGTGCGCGATGACCACACTCCCCGCAACTCCTAGGAGCGGCGCACCGCCAAGGTGATGGTAAGACAGTTTCTCACGCAAGGTGGAGAAGACCGGTCGCAGCAAGAGCCCTCCCAGCTTCGCCCGGACACTCTTCCCGATCATGTCCTTCATCATGTCGGTTACCGTCGAGACCCCCCCCTCGAGCGTCTTTAGGAAGATGTTCCCCACGAATCCGTCGCAGACGACGACGTCGACCGGGCGCTCGGTGAGGAGGTGATGCCCCTCGACATTCCCGGCAAATGGAAGCGGCCCGTTCTCCAGGAGCTCGTAGGCCAGGTGATGCAATCGGTCCCCCTTTCCCTTCTCCGTCCCGATGTTCAATAGCCCGACCGTTGGGTGCGGAATCCCCAGGACATCGCGAGCATAGGTGACTCCCATCAGAGCAAAGTAGAGCAGGTGCTCGGGGGCGCAATCGACGTTCGCCCCCATATCAAGAATAAGGATCTCCCGGCCGGAAACGGTCGGAATGCTCGCCGCGATTGCCGGACGCGGAATCCCCGCGATCCGCCCAAGGATGAAGATCGATCCCGCGACGACCGCGCCGGTGTTCCCAGGCGAGACAAAGGCGTCCGCTTCATGTTCTTTCAGGAAAAGGAGGCCTTTTACGAGGGACGAATCCCGCTTCCCGCGCACCGCGCGGACCGGTGGTTCGTTCATGTCTATCGTCTGGGTTGAGGGAAGGATGGAGAAGCGATCTCCCTCACGTTCGTTCATCTCTGCCAGAGCTGCGCGGATTGCCACAGAATCACCAGAGAAGAGGATGTCAATCCCCTGCCGCCGTCCGGCAGCGATCCCCCCTCGCACCAACTCGCGCGGGGAGAGATCCCCCCCCATGACGTCCAATAGGATACGCATCGCTCGCTTCTACCCCAGTACAGATTAAGTAAGTGCCGAGGGCGGGACTTGAACCCGCACGGACATAATGTC
>JAUWNQ010000017.1 GCA_030612565.1 Candidatus Bipolaricaulota bacterium
CGCCTCCTACACCGCGATCATCCTCACGATGGAACCCATCTTCGCCGGACTGTTCGGCTTCCTCCTCCTTGGGGAGACGCTCAGCATCCTTCAGTTGATGGGTGGGGGGATGATCCTGGTTGGAATGGGGATTCCCTCGTTCCTCGTACGGGGAGTATCCTCCTCGGGGTGATAGTTTGTCCTCCTTTTATTCGAAAGGATATAATGGAGCGTGGTGAAAAACTATGACTAGGATGCCTGATTATCTGACCGCGTCACGGGGAATCATCGCTCTGATCATCGTTGCCCTCGGGTTCGCTGGCCCGGAGGCGTTGGAGCGGGTGATCCTCCTCACGCTCCTAGGTTGGACCACGGATATCCTGGATGGCCGGCTTGCTCGTCGTTACAACAAGGGAGCGACGTGGGTCGGCGAGCGCGAGTTCGTCTTCGATATGGTTATGGTCTTTGCAGGGCTCTGCTACCTGGTGATGGCGGGATTCATCCCGGTGATCCCAGCAGGGATCTACGTGGCTGTGACGGCGATCTGCATCGCGTACTTCCGCTCCAAGTCGATCACCATGTCATTCGCCTTCCCCGTGGTCGCCGTTCCCCTTATCGTTGCCTACTTCAACGCTCCGCGCGCGGCGTGGTTTTACGTCATCTGGATCGTGCTCGCCCTGATATTTGACTGGCGCCGGTTTAAGGGGGTCGTTCTCGAGTTCCTCTATAACCTCAAGGTGCTGCAGAAACGCTAGAGGAGGCGCGCGGCTTGCTTCCTCCCCAGGTGTGAGTAGGCTCGTTCGGTTGCGATTCGTCCCTGCGGCGTGCGCTTGATGAATCCCTCCTGCAACAGGTAGGGTTCGACCATGTCGGTGATCGTGTCCTTCTCCTCGGAGAGGGCGGCGGAGAGTGTATCGAGCCCGACCGGCCCCCCGTCGAATGTGAGGACGATCGCTCTGAGGAGCGCGCGGTCGAGCTCGTCGAGCCCTGTTTCGTCGATCTTCAGCAGCGCGAGGGATGCCTTCGTCGTTGCGAGGTCGACCCGCCCGTCTCCCTTGACTTGAGCGTAGTCGCGCGTTCGGCGCAAGAGGCGGTTGGCGATGCGGGGTGTTCCCCGGGCCCGTTTGGCCAGTTCCTCCGCGCCGTCCGGAGAGACATCGATTCCCAAGAGCTTACCAGTGCGGATGATGATCGAACAGAGGTCATCCAACGCGTAAAAATTGAGCCGGAATCCGACCTCGAACCGGTCGCGCATCGGGGCCGAGATCAGGCCGGCGCGGGTAGTCGCTCCGATCAGGGTGAACGGCGGGAGATCGATCCGCAACGACTGAGCGTTCGGCCCTTCACCAAGGATGATATCGATCTTGTAGTCCTCCATCGCTGGGTAGAGTATCTCCTCGACGTTACGCCGCAGGCGATGGATCTCATCGATGAAGAAGATGTCGTGCGGTTTCAGATTGGTGAGGATCGATGCCAGGTCGCCCGCCTTATCGATCGCTGGGCCGGAGCTCGTGCGGATGCTGACACCCATCTCGTTGGCGATGATCTGGGCGAGGGTCGTCTTACCCAATCCGGGCGGGCCGTGTAGGAGGACGTGGTCGAGCGGCTCGCTCCGCTCCTGTGCGGCCGTGATGTAGATCTTAAGCTTCTCCTTGATCTCATCCTGACCGACGAAGTCATCGAGCCGCGTTGGGCGCAGCGTGGTAAGGGAGGTCTCATCCAGTTGAAGGTCGCTTGGCCGCTCGATTGCCATCTTGGAAAGGATTGTACCGGACGGTGAACGAGCGGTTCAACTGGACAGTTAGAACTGGACAGTTGCAACTGGAGTTAGGAATCGGCTTTCACCTGATCAGTGATCGTCTCTCCGTGAGGCCGCACCTTGTGGCTGATCGCTGACTACCGGCATGTATTTGTGTTACCATCACCATACCATGAAGACAACGGTTATCACCGTAGGGACGTTCGATGGAGTGCACCGTGGGCACCAGGAGATCCTGAGGAGGGTGGATGAGATCGCCCGTGCCGAGGGATTGGAACGGATCGCCTACACGTTCGTCTTCCCGCCGCGATTCGTCCTTGTAGGAAGTGAGTCGGGGCTCCTCCTCCCCGAAGAGGTGAAGGTGAAGCTCCTCGAACGCTCTGTCGATCGGGTCATCCGTGCGGACTTTCACGAGGTAGGCGTGCTCGAGGCGGAGCGATTCGTGCGTCAGGTTCTGCTCGAACGGCTCGCCGCGCGGACGGTCGTCGTCGGGGAGCGGTTCCGCTTCGGTCGAGATCGGGAGGGTGATGTCGCTCTCCTGCGGCGAATAGGGGATGAGGAAGGGGTCTCGATCGTTTCCCTTCCCCAGCTGGTGGTCGATCGAGTTATGGTGAGTAGCACTAGGATCCGCTCGCTGCTTTGCCAGGGGATGATCGACGACGCGACGGCCCTTCTCGGGCGTCCGCCGCTCCTCTTCGGGGTAGTCGTGCACGGGGATCGCGTCGGTCGCCGGATCGGATACCCCACCGCGAACCTGGCGCTCGATCCGCACCTCCTGCTGCCTGCGACCGGGGTCTATCTGGTGCACGCCTTCTTCCGTGGCGAGGGAGGGGGGGGGATGATGTACATCGGGGGTCGCCCCACCATCGGTGGGGACGAGATGCGGTGCGAGGTCCACCTCTTCTCTCCCTTGCTCGGCGAACTCTACGGCGAACAGATGGAGGTCCATCTCCTTCACAGGCTCCGGGGAGATCGATCTTTCTCCTCCCTTTCGGACCTGCGCCTCCAGATCGATCGGGATGCAGAGCGTGCCCGTGCGCTCTTTCCCTCGTGTAATGGGCCACAGCGCCCAATCCTTGCTTGAAAATCGCTCTATTCCGGTTTACCATTACTTCTTAGGATGATCACGCTGGGAGTCGATACTTCCGTTCCGCTAGGAGGGACGGCGCTGTGGAGGGACGGCGAGGGGGTGGCGGAGATGATGATGAAATCTCCGCTTTCTCATGCCGAAGAACTCCTTCCTTTGATCTCGCGCCTCCTCGAGCGATGTGGTTTAGAGCGAGATGAGATCGACCTTGTCAGTGTCAACGTGGGGCCTGGATCGTTCACTGGTTTGCGGATCGGCCTTGCGACTGCGAAGGGGTTCTGCCAGGCGCTGGGGATTCCGCTGGTGGGGATCGATGGAACGTTCGCCTACCGGGCGCGCCTCGACGTAAAAGAGAGGGTCTGCGTCCTGTTGCGAAATCGCCGCGACCTCCTATATGCGCGGTGGTTCGTGGGGATGAAACCGCAGGGGGAGACCGTGGTCCTCCCGGTGACAAAGGCCTGGGAGAGACTCGTGAACGAGAGGAAGGACGTCACGATTATTGGGGATGGAGCCCTTGTGCTGTGCGATCTCCTTGGAGAGGCTCCGTGGGTGAGGCTGGCTTCGGCAAAGGCGCACGCCCCCTCTCCGATGTGGATCGCCCGGTTGGGCGAAGAGGGTGACAGAAAGGATCGACTCTACGATCTTGAGCCTGCTTACGTTGAGCCGATCCTTTTTAAGACGAATAATACCAAGAAGATGAGGTGAGCTAGAGATGTCGCGAATCTGTGAGATCTGTGGGAAACGGCCTGTGGCCGGGAATCAGGTGAGCCATTCGCAACGACATACGCGGCGGATGCGCGTCCCGAACATTCAACGGGTGCACGCCTATGTGGATGGGAAGAAGGTTCGAATCAACGCCTGTACGCGGTGCATCAAGTCCGGGCGGGTGACGAAAGTCGGCTAATCAAGGCTCTTTTGGACGCTCTTTTACGGTATGGGTCAGGGTTGGGCCCATAGGATCATGTCACTTAAAGTCGGCGCAATAGTCTCGGGAACGATTGTTGAAGTGACCGAAGAGGGGATTGTTGTCTCTCTCCCTGAGGGTGGCGGCGGTCTGATCCCTTCCTCGTTATCTTTGCCCATTAACAGACTCAAGAGCGAGTTTCGCCCCGGTGGAACAGTATTGGTGTCCATCGTCTCCCAGGGCGAAGAGGATTGGGCCACGCTAGCGTTTGCCACTCCGCAAGAGAGCGACGGGGCGCACGCGTTCGACCAAGAATTTCACCGCTTGAACCACGCTTTGACCAACTGTTCCTCCCCGCAAAGACCTGCACCGAGCGACAAGACTTCGGTGGAAGAGCAGATCGAGGAATGGACCGATCAGGTGAAGGAGGGACTCTCCCGCCTGCGCAAGCACCGCGGCAGACGCTTGAACGAGGAGTTCTACAGCGCGAAAAACGGGTAGATGGAGGTCTTCATGCCAAGAGGGATGGTCGTGATCGACAAGGATCTTTGTAAGGGATGCGGGCTCTGCATCGCTGCCTGTCCCAATCAGGTCCTTGCCTTCTCCGGAGAGTTGAGCAAGAGCGGCTATACCGTTGTTCACATGGAACATCCTGAGGCGTGTGTCGGTTGCTCCTTCTGCGCGCAGACCTGTCCGGATATCGCCATCGATGTCTATCGAGAGAAGGTTCCCGCTTAAGGAGGGGATGATGGGGAAGAAGATCCTATTGCGAGGGAACGAGGTGATCGCTGAGGCGGCGATTCGCGCGGGTTGCCAGTGTTACTTCGCCTATCCGATCACTCCTCAAGCAGAGCTGTTGGAGCACATGGCGAGGAACATGCCTCGGCTCGGGCGAACGTTCGTCCAGGCCGAGAGCGAGATCGCAGCGATCAACATGGTCTACGGTGCGGCCTCGGTCGGGGTCCGCACGATGACCTCCTCCTCCTCGCCGGGGATCAGCCTGAAGCAGGAGGGGATTTCCTACCTCGCTGGGTCGCGCCTTCCCGCGGTCATCGTCAACATAGTCCGCGGCGGACCAGGGCTGGGGGACATCGCTCCCTCTCAGTGTGATTACTTCCAGGCGACGAAGGGTGGTGGGCACGGGGACTATCACATGATCGTCCTTGCGCCGTCGACCGTCCCCGAGGCTGGTGAGCTGACGATGCTCGCCTTCGACCTCGCCGATCGATACCGCACCCCGGTGATGCTCCTCGCCGATGGCCTGCTTGGGCAGATGATGGAGCCGGTCGAACTCCCTGAGCCAATCGATGTCGCCACTCTCCCGAAGAAGGAGTGGGCGACGACCGGCGCGAAAGGGCGCGACCCGAACATCATCCTCAGCTTCGATCTCGATCCTGAAGTGCTCAAGCGAATGAACCTTGATCTGCAAGCGCGCTACCGTGAGATTGAAGAGAACGAGGTGCGCTACGAGGAGTACGAGACCGACGATGCAGAGATCGTCATTGCTGCGTACGGGACGGTCGCACGAATTGCCAAGACCGTCGTCCGCATGGCGCGAGCCGAAGGGATCAAGCTCGGCCTCTTCCGACCGATCACAGTCTGGCCGTTCCCGTATCAACCACTCAAGGAGCTATCAGAGCGAGTGGAGACCGTCCTCACCGTGGAGATGAGCGCCGGACAGATGTGGGAGGACGTGCGGTTGGCGGTGGCCGAGCGGGCGAAGACCCCGTTCTACGGGGAGATGGGCGGTGTGGTCCCGACCCCGCGGGGGATTCTAAGTGAGGTGAAGAAGTATGCCGGTTAACGTGGAGAATATGGTAAAGGTCTTCTCAAGGCCTGAGAGCCTGACCGATGCCCGGTCGACCTACTGTCCTGGGTGTCAGCACGGGATCCTCACGCGGATCATCGGCCAGACGATCGACGAATTGAATATCGCCGAGCGGATGATCATCATCGCTCCGGTCGGATGTGCTGTCTTTGCCTACCTCTGGTACCGTTGCGACTCGATCCAGGTCGCCCACGGCCGTGCGAGTGCGGTCGCGACCGGGGTGAAGCGAGCCGATTCAAACCTGGTCGTCCTTTCTTACCAGGGGGATGGGGACTTCGCCAGTATCGGGACCGCTGAGTCGATCCACGCTGCGAACCGGGGGGAGAATATCACCGTCATCTTCGTGAATAACCAGGTCTATGGGATGACCGGCGGGGAGATGGCCCCGACGTCCTTAGTGGGGCAGAAGACGACGACAACCCCGAACGGGCGCGACCCCGCGCAGGCTGGCTACCCAATCCGCTTCTCAGAGATGATCGCCCAGCTTGATGCACCGGTCTACGTCACGCGGCAGGCGCTCTACGACACGAAGCGGATCATGGATACTCAGAAGGCGATCAAGAAGGCGTTCACGAACCAGGTGGAAGGGAAGGGATACTCGCTCGTCGAGGTCCTCTCCACCTGCCCGACGAACTGGCATATGACGCCTGTGGATGCAAGCAAACACGTTGCCGAAGTAGTCACCAAGACTTTTCCCCTCGGGGATCTCGTGAATAGGGGGTAGGAATGGAACATTCAGTGATCATCGCAGGGTTCGGCGGACAGGGAGTGATTCTGGCGGGGAAGATCCTCGCCCAGGCGGGGATGGATCACGGCCTGGGGGTGACCTGGCTCCCCTCCTATGGCCCGGAGATGCGAGGAGGAACGGCGAATTGCACCGTCGTCCTATCGGAAGAAGGCGAGGTCGGTTCCCCAATCGTCGATGAACCGACCGGCCTTATTGCCATGAACCTCCCCTCTCTCGATAAGTTCGAGCCGATCGTAGCCAAGGGGGGAGCGATCCTCATCAACGCCTCCCTCATCGATCGCGAAGTCGAACGGAAGGATGTGAATTCCTTCTCCGTTCCACTGAACAACCTGGGAGAGAAGGTGGGAAGCCCTCGGACGATCAACATGATCGCTCTCGGGGCCTACATCAAGGCGTCGGGGGTCATCCCTCTCTCTGTGGTGAAGGGAGCGATGCGGGATATGCTCGAGAAGAGCGGCAAGGGAAAGTTCATCCCCCTAAACGAGAAGGCTCTCGAAGAGGGGTATAACGCTGTCTAAGGCTGTGGATCGGACCTTGGGATCCAAAGAGTAGACCCTATCTTCTTCGAGCCGATTCGCCACGAAACCGCGGGTAAACGACGGGCCCGCAGTGTAGGAGCTTGGCCCCCCATGACCTCAGGCTGCCGAGTACCGATCGATCTATAAGAGATCTTCCTATATTATGAGGGTTCTCCGAGCGGCTGCTCTACGAGCGATTGCTCTCCGAACGCGTTATCGAGTCGTCTGAAGGCGCGTAACTCCTCGGTCTTGTTCAGCCTGGCACGGCGGATCGCCCGCCCCAGAAGGTCGATCGAGCGGTCGTATCCCTCGCGATCGACCGGGTAAGGGGTTCCGTCCTTTCCTCCGTGTGCAAAGCTGTACCGGGCTGGATCTTCGAAGCTCGGCGGGGCACCGTAGATCAGCTCCGCGATCAACGAGAGGGCGCGCAACGTCTTTGCCCCCACTCCAGGGAGGATGAGGAGGGGCTCAAACGCGTCTGGCTGGGCCTTGTAGGTCTTGAGGAAGATCCTCTTTAACCGTGATGGGTCGATGTCGGCAAGCGTTACCTCGTGACGGCGCGGAAGAGAGAGGGTCTTCAGGTGAGCCAGTTTGACGACGAGGCTCTGTGGGTCCTGGCAGGAGATCTCTGCGCTCGCTTCGCGCGTCCCCTCGCTTTCTCTTGCCACCAGGTTGAGTGTTGGGGCGCGTGAGTTACAGCAGATCGCGGCGTGTGGTTCGCATACGAAATCCTCGACTGCGGTCGAGAGCCAGTGATAGCGTCGCGCCATCCCGGTCCCCTCGCACAGTCCCTGTTGTACCACCGCCCAGTTTCCCGCTTGATCGAAGAAGAAGGCGTGGTGGTAGATCTGGTAGCCGTCCTGCACCGCGGCACTGTCGACCTTTGCTGCGGTTCGACTCGCCGCGACAAGAGGGTCAGGGTCGATCCCGGTCCGTTCCCCCCATGCTGTGATCTCCGTCGGTGTCTTGCGGGAGACGGCCCCTTTCCCTCCGGCGACGAACAGGCCGAGTTCCTCCTCTTGCCCCTTGATTCCCTCCTTAATCGCTCCGCAGGTGGTGGTCGTAAGTCCGCTTGAATGCCAATCAAATCCCAACACGCAGCCGAGTGCCTGAAACCAAAACGGGTCGGAGAGGCGTTCAAGAATGCCAGAGGGTCCGTATTCAAGAACGATTACCTGCGTAATCTCCGAGGCGAGGCGAGACATCCGCGAGAAAAGCCAGCGCGGGGCTCTCCCGTAGTGAAGCGGTAAGTCGGCAATTCCTGTCTTCATAGTGTAAGAATAGCATGTCCAGTAGTCCAGGCAAAACTTGCGCATATGGGAGGCACCTTTTATAGTCGTGTCATAAAGGGGGATCGGTGAACGAAGAGATCGTGTTGCTGCTCGCATTGCAGGAGAAGGATCAACAGCGTAGCGACTTGACGTCCCAGGTCGAGAATCTGAAC
>JAUWNQ010000087.1 GCA_030612565.1 Candidatus Bipolaricaulota bacterium
CTTCGTACCACGTTCTTTCTCCTCGTGGATAACCTCCCGCAGCCGGTCGGTTACAGCTGGATGAACGATCGCGTTCAGAGCCTCGAGGGCTTCAGAATCGGAGAAGACGATCCTTCCTAGACGTTTTCTATCGATCACACCCTCACAATCCAGGATTCTCTCCCCGTAATGAGAGACGAGTCGAGAATAGGTGAGTGTTCGCGGTCGATAGATCTCCCAGGAGAGGCGATCGAGGTCGACCCACACGATCCCCTTCTTCTTTGCGAGCTCCCGCGCCACCGTGCTCTTTCCGCAGCCAGCCTCACCGGCCAGTCCAATCACCTTCATTCTGCGGTAACGGTAGCTCTATTAATAGAAGAAAGCAATTGATTGCGGTTACCTTGGGCTCATCGTACCATCTTTCCTATGATCGCAAGGAGGGACGATGAGCGACGTTGTGAGGGACTACTACGATAGCCAGGTAGAGATCGAATGGGGACGGCTCGAACGTCCGTACCGCCGCTTCGAGCTTATTAGTACGCTTCACCTGATCAAAACCTACTTCCCGAGCTCAGGTCATGTGGCCGACATCGGCGGTGGCCCCGGACGCTACACTGTTGCTCTTCTTGAGCACGGCTATCGGGTGACCCTTATCGATCTGTCGGAGAAGGCGATCTCCTTCGCACAGGAAAAACTCGCCGAGCTCGGACTTACTCCGGAGGATACACAGTGTGCCGACGCACGCGACCTCTCCCTTCTTCCGAGCGAGGGGTTCGACGGCGCGCTCCTTCTCGGACCGATGTACCACCTCATCTCGGAGGGAGATCGTCAGAAGGCGCTGTCGGAGCTTCGGCGCATTCTGCGGCCAGGAGGCAGGGCGGTGATCGCGTTCATCAACCCGTGGGGAATCCTCCGCTCAGGGCTCTCGGAGTTTCCATCCGAATACAGCGATTACAAGCACGTATCTGTCCTCCTCGGTGACTACGTCCAGACTGGAGAGCAAGAAGCGTTTACCGAAGCCGTCTTCCTCACTCCTCCACGTGCTCTGGCAGAGATCGAACGAGCAGGATTCGATGTGATTACCTATGCCGGGGTCGAAGGGTTCGCCGCAGGGATGCTCTCTGAAGTGGAGAGGGTCGCCGCCGAGGATCATCCCGCCTATGAGAATATCCTGCGATTGGTCGCCAAGACCTGCGAACTCCCTCAGTACCGCGACTGTACCGAGCATCTGCACGTAGTCGTGCAGCGTCCGCCTGCGTAAGAAAGGGCCCTACGGTAAGCCTACTGTTCCTTGTCGTTTCGAGTGGGTAGTGACTTCTAATTTCGATTCGCACGGGACGGATGACGAAGAGAATTCACCACGAAGAGCACGAAGGACACGAAGAATGGAATTTGATGAGCTGTCGAATCGGGTAACGGGAGTGAAGATCGGATTCCTGATGAACCTCAATGGCTCCAAGTTTAAGAGCGGAATCAAGCGCTTCGTCATCTCCTTCGTGCTCTTCGTGTCCTTCGTGGTGAAACAATTCTGTATATCTGCGGAAGTCTTGGTGCTTCACAGCCCTACTCTCCCACCTCAAATTGGGTGGAATTCGGTGCGTAACGTAGAATCGCCTCGGGGAAGGCGAGGATCGAGGTGTAGAGCCAGACCTGTCCACTTCGCCGTTCGATCCCGATGCGCAGACAGTCGGAGAGGTCGCGGAAGAGGCCGAAGCTCGGATCGACGATCGCGACCCTCGCCGCCTCATAGCGCCCCCCAAGGCTGATTCCCCATCCCGACTCCTCGTGAAACGTCGTCTCAATGGAGAGGACCGTCAATCGTCCCTGACTCGGTTCGACCTCGCCGGAGAGGGAGATCGAACCCTGCTCGCTATCCCCGACACGGGCTTGAAACCTTACCGTATCGAACACTCCACGTGCGGGGTCATACGGGATCGTCCAGGAAAGGCGGCTCGTCTCCCCGGTCGCTTCTCCGCTCAACTTGATCTGCGATAGCACTCCCCTCCCTAGATCGTACTGAGCGTTCAGGGTGAACGCCGCTCCCCACTGCCACTGTGCGCTCAATCGCAACGGGTCGAACGCCCCTGTCGCGAGATCGACTCCTCCCTCCACCCGTGCGTCGATCTCCCCCTCCCCAACGAACCGCCAGGAGAGGTGGTTCTGCGAAACGAGGTGATCGAACGAGAACGGGCTCTTGCCGTTGATCTCCTGGTAGGTGTAGGAGATCGTCATCCCAGGGCGCGTCAGGCCAAGAGAGGCTGAGAGGACCTCGCGGGTTCGGGACGCGTCCCCTGCTTCGTAACCCGTGAAACGCAGGCTCGCCTTTGGGGTGCATGTGAAACCGAGAAGGGGAAACTGAGAGAGGGCGATATCGAGCGTAGCATCCACGCGCAGCGAGGCCCCTGTCAACGTTCCGTCCTCCCACTCGCGGAACCCCCCTGCGCTCAACCGGGGCGAGAAGGAGAGATTTCCCACCTCGATTGAAGGGCTTGAAAGGACGAGCTCGGGGAGGCGCTCATCGATACGGAGGCGCTCCTCATCCTCGGTGCGCGTGCGCGCCGCAGATAGGGAAACCCTCCAACCCTCCACCTCTCCCGTGAGGGAAAAGGCAAAGGAGAGATCCTCCCTCTCGCCGACCGCCTTATAGTTCAGGGAGCCACCCAGGTTCCACCCTGCGGGAAGGGAGAACTTCTGATCGAGGGAGAACTCGGTCATTGCATCCCCGACGCGCGCCGGGAAAGCATAGATCCTGAGCGTCCCGCTCAACCCGGCAAGGGCGTAACGGAGGACCACGCCCAGACCCACCTCCTGAAAGCGGCTGAAATAGTCGAACAATATCGTTCCGTAGTTCTCCTTATCGAGGTAGAACGGGAGGTTCCACTTGAAGAACCAGCCGCGAAGAGAGCTCTCTCCGATCGACGGGAAGAGCGGGCTATCGAGTGTCTCCTCCAGGGGTTGCACGTAAACCGGGAGCCAGAAGACAGGAACGCCGAACGATCGCACCGTGAGGTTGAAGCCTACGATGAGTCGATCCGGATAGAGAAGAAGCCTCCCCATTTCGAGCGAGTAGGGCTGGGCACGCAGGACCCCTCCACAGCAGTTGCAGGTCGAGAGCTCGCCTTCGATCACCTCGATCTGAACGACCTCCCCCTGCGAATCGAACGAGATTCTTCCCTCCTTGCCACGGTAGATCAGGAGGTGTTCCTCTCCCTTGGAGTTCTTAAACGTGCTCTCCCCGCGGAACTCGATCGCCGCCACGTTGCGGGTGATGAGCGTCTCCTCTTCATAGGAGAGTTCGCTGGAGATCTCTTCCCCGGTGAGGGTGAACCCTTCCCCCACCTCCAGTCGAACACCCCCCTCCGCGTGCAGAAGCCAACCCTCATCATCGTCCTGGTCCAGGGTGACCAAATCCCCCATGAGAAAGGTCTCCCCGTAGGTGAGCCGAACCTCACCACGCGCGTCGATGTGCTGCTGATCAGAGGAGACGAACAGCTCCTCGCAGTGGATCTTCACTGGGATCTCCTCCCCCAAGGCACTCCCTCCGAGAAGGATGAGGATCACGAAGAACGGAACGAGGCGGCGAAGTCGTGCCATCAGGTCGTGGTGGGTCAGCCGATCGAGGCGCCAGAAGAGGAAGACCCCGAGAAGGCCGAAGATCAGATCGGGAATCCACGCCCCCAATGGCGCGGGTATGCCCCCCTGCCGCCCCAGGATCTGTGTCCATACCAACACCCCCTGAAAGATGCCGACAAGGAGCAGGCTGACGACCACTCCCACGGCGCGGCTTCGCCAGCCGAAGATGAGACTTGTCGCACCCCCGAACAGGACGAAGACCAAGGTCGCGGCTGGAATCGCTACCTTGAGGTGGCACTCGACGATGAGGTCGTCGGCCGAGATACCGCTATCCTTCAGAATGGCGATGCGGGCGCGAAGCTCTCCTATTCCCATCTCCGCCGGGGTGCGCGACCCGAATAGAAAGTCGGTCCCGATTCGGCCAACCGCCACATCGAGCTGGTCGAAGGTTCCAGTATAGA
>JAUWNQ010000007.1 GCA_030612565.1 Candidatus Bipolaricaulota bacterium
TACAGATTGCTCCCCCTCACCCCAACCCTCTCCCACAACAGGGAGAGGGAATTTAAAGTAGCGGAAGACATGCTCACCTAAACACCTTTGCACGACGCAGAGACAAAACTCAAGACGAGCAGGATCTAAAGCTTCCGTCTAGTCTACCCACTCGAAACGACGAAGAGCCTTCATTCTTTATGCTTTACGAATGCGCACGGTCATACTAGAATAACAACGAACCGGAGGTTGCGATGAACGTTAAAGAACGTCCGAATCACAAGCTGTATATTCAAGCGCTTCGCCGCATGTCACCCGAGGCTAGGCTCCTAAAGGCCTTTGAGCTATCGCAATTCTCCAGACAGCTCTTCATCGATGGATTGCGCAAGCGGTTCCCTCATCTGACAGAGGATGAACTGAAGAGAGTATATCTGAGACGCCTCGACAAATGTCACAACAGGAACTACTGATAGCGAGAAGTGCTCAGAGGGGTTCGGCTGGTTCTGGAGCCGAGTGATATCAGAGCCGAGGTCTAGGTCCGTCCCTCGAGTTTCCTTGCCGCACGCAGCTTGGCGCTACGGGAACGGGGGTTCTTTGCAACCTCCTCAGGGGAGGGGATGATCGGCTTCCTGGTGAGGATCTCCACCTCCACTTTCTTATCGCAGACACAGATCGGAAAATCGGGTGGACAGGTACAGGAGAGTGCCTTATACCGGAAGAACTCCTTCACGATCCGATCTTCTAAGGAGTGAAAGCTGATCACCGCGATCACTCCACCGGGCGCAATGGCTTGGAATCCCGCTTCTAGCCCCTCTTTCAGGTTCGCAAGCTCCTCGTTGACCGCGATCCGCAACGCCTGAAAGGTGCGCGTCGCCGGATGGATGGCTCTGGAATGAAACTTTCTTGGGATCGCGCTGTGCACGATCTCCGCGAGCCTCCCCGTCGTTTCGATCAGCTCCTTTACCCGTGCCGCAAGGATGGCGCGCACGATCCGCCGTGCGAACCGCTCCTCCCCGTAATCACGTAGGATGCGGACAAGCTTCTCTTCCGAGGAATGGTTCACCAGTTCGGCAGCGGTCACTGGCTGCGTGGCGTCCATACGCATGTCGAGTGGCCCATCGTGTCGGAAGCTGAACCCACGATCGGGCGTATCGAGCTGGAGAGAGGAGAGGCCAAGGTCGAGGAGGAAGCCGGTGATCTTATCGATTCCCAAAACATCCAAGTGTTCGCCGAGGTCGCGGTAGTTTCCGTGAATCAGCCGGACTCTCTCCTTGAACGGAGCAAGGCGCCGCGCCGCGTGAGACAGCGCCTCCTCATCGCGATCGATCCCGATTACTGTAACTCCAGGCTCCGCTTGCAAGAGTGCTTCGGCATGGCCGCCGAGGCCGACCGTTCCATCGACTACTACCCCACCGGGGCGAGGATCAAGTAGGTGAACGCTCTCCTGAGAGAGCACGGGCCGGTGAATCGGGTGGTCCACTTCAGTCATCACACGCTCCTAAGACAGATTCCAACCTATCGAGAAATGCCGCAACCGCGGCCCTCGTTTCCTTATGCATCCTACGGTAAGTCCCCCGGAGAGCCTCCCGGTCCGGTGGATTGTCAAGGCGAGAGCAGATCTCTTCAATCGATGGAGATGCAGTATGCAGGATAGAAGGACCACCGTGTGACTGTACTTCCTCAATGAACCGCTCGATCTTCGGGTCTTCGGTGATGGCAAGCATCGGCGTCCCTGTGCGCAGGGCGAACTCGAGGGGATGGAGGCGGGATGAGATGAGGAGATCAGCTCTTGCAAGCTCTACGCTCGCCTCCTCGACGGAAATAGGGATGATTATCCGGCACGGGAAATCGAGCTCTCGCACGATCGACTCTACCAGAGAACGATCCTCCGCAGGGAAGAAAGTGAGGAAGACGAACGAGACGTTTCTCCTTGCATTAATCTCCTTCAGGAGAGCGACAAATCGCTTAGCTTTCTCTACCCCCTTAAGAGATAGAACGATTCGCACCTCGTCTTTCTGCTGTTCCTCCAGCAGCTCTTCCCGCGGAGGAGTGAGAAAGAAGAGATCACCGCTCAATGTTCCATCAAGACCCAGCGACTGGACAAAGTCGAGACTCCCTCTATCACGGCAGCCGATGTAGCGTGCCTTGGAGAGCGCAAACCGTGTCATCGCTTGTGCGAACCGTCCGTTGATCGGGCCGATCCCCTGACCGAGGAGGAAGACCGGCCTGCGGAGAGACCGTGCGAGTAGGATGAGAAAAAGGTAATAGAGGAGCGAACGGGTACTCGTCTTGTTCTGCAGGAGTCCTCCACCACCGAACAGGAGCGCCGATGAGCGATGAAGTGCCGCAAAGATAGCAACGGGATACGCACGGTTCACCTCATTCGTATCCTGTGGCTGCGAAACGAGCCAGACCGGTTGCAGACCCTCTCGCTCGTTCAGAGCCGCGCGCAAGGCCACGCGGATCGCCTCATCACCGAGGTTCCCGTACCCGTAATATCCGGCAATAATGATTGTCTTTACTCTGCGCATCTGCCGTGTCATGCAATCAAAAAGGAGCTGCTTGGCTCGAATTGCTTTCCTCTATGGGATCGGACAGGATTCGTCGGAACATTACTTCCCGTCGTAGGCGGTCCATCTCCTCAGAGATTTCCTCGGTCCTCTTCCTCTTCGCGTTGAGTTGGGATTGGATCTGGCCTACCCGTTGCTCAGCTTGATTCGCTTTTTCAACAGTCTGGCAGTCCTTTTTAAGCTGTCGGAGCCGAGCAGATTTTAATCCAAGGCGCCACAAGAGCCGTCGCAAGAACCCCGCGCCTTCTTTTACCGCATCGAGCTCTCTTCGTACCCGATCTCGCTCGATCCCCTGAGCCCGATCCACCTTGATGCGCTCTTGATTCTCTTCTGTTTTCAGTTGATCAATCTCCTGCTTAAGATTTCCCAACCGTTCTTGTCGGTACTCGATCTCTTGCTGTGGGTCACGATCTCTAAACCCTGGATCCCTGAATAGCTCGTCGACGAAACGGCTCTTCTTTCCCCTCTCAGCGGTAACCCACAGCGTTTCAATCGCCCGTGTCGCACCCACATAGACTACGCGCCGCTCCTCCTCTACACTCTCCTTCTCCTTTTCGTCTGATTCATAGGAGGAGTTGTTTCGCGATTCAAGGTGGAAGAGGGCCACCCCTCGCCATTCTTTCCCCTTTGCCCTGTGAATTGTCATCACTTGTACAGTGACATCGTGACCGTTGCTGTTTTCTTCTCTCTCCTTGTTTTCCTCCTCGCTATCTCGTTGGGCCTCGCAATACTTCAGGAAGTCGTGTGGATTAGCAAACTTCTTTGAGAGCTCTTCGAGCTGTTCAAGAATCAAACCTTCATCAGCTGTGTCATTATCGTCAGAAATTCCACGTTGCTGCTTGAAGTGCCTATTAAGCGCGAATGCACCATCGATCTTACGGAAGAGAGCATTGGCATCTGAAGGATCCGTTTTCTCCAGCTCATGCAGTCCTTGAAGGTGGTCAAGCAACTGAACAACTTTCCTTCTTTTCTCTATATCGCTCTTGCTGGTAGTAAGACCCTCGCCGGAGCGAAGGAAAGCGACCGGTTTCTCAGCATTGTTGACTCGGGATATATAGTCGTCGCTAAGATAACGATTTGGTACGTGAAGGATTGCCTTCCAAACATCTCTAGGAGGAGATGGCCAGTCAAGCACTGCAGCAAAGTAGCCTATCATGGCACCGGCAGCTCGTCGGGAGTAGAAAACTGGCTTTTCTTTACAGAAATATGGAATTCCAGCCCTCTGTAAGGCGTCTACAACCGCGCGATACAAGTCTCTATACCGTACCAGTACCGCAATCTCTCCCCACTCAAATCCCGCTTCCTTCGCTTCTTGAAGGCTTTGTACTAGAAATGCCGTTTCTTGAGCGAGATCTGATCCGATGAAGAGTTCAACTTTCCCTTGTGAGGCACTCGCTTGTGCTTCAATCTTTTTCTCCTCACGTTGCGTGTTATGGCTAATGAGGAAGCCAGCATGACGCACGATAAGCTGTGAAGAGCGGTAATTTGTAGACAAGGTAACCTTGCGTGTGTGAGGATCCTTCAAAAACCTTCTCAAGCGCTCGATGTCCGCCCCTCTCCAGCCATAGATCATCTGGTCATCGTCCCCGACGACAAACAGGTTCCCGTGTCCAAGTGCCAGGATCTCGATAAGCATCAATTGTGTTGCATCAAGATCTTGGAACTCGTCAATCAGAAGGGCATCGAGCGACATTTGTTTTTTTCTTCGCAGGTTCGGATCTTCCGCAAGCTCCCGAACCGCAAGGTAGACCTGATCGGCGAAGACTAGGTGATCGCTGCCCTTTTGCCACTGGATAAACTCCTCAAATACCTCGGACCAGATCGGATCTGCCTCCTTTGGGCATTTACCTTTTATGAGACTCCTACACACTGGCTCAAGGAATCGGCCTGGTGACACTAGTTCGTGCTTTGTGTTTTCGATGGCCTCTTTCAAGGGTTGCGAAGCTCCCCTTTTTCTACGAAGCTCACCGCAGTGCTTTTCTACCACTGCAAAGAGTCTCTTAGAGTATTCCTTGTCTTCGTACGCAGCAAACCCCCGCCCTGTCAAAGCATATCTATCAGCGAGCAGATTAGCTCCGTAGCTGTTGAAGGTATGAACCTGGCGTTTAACGTCTGAAAAGCCCATCTTCTGAAGCCGTTTCTGCATCTCTTTTCTTGCCTCACTGTTGAATGCCAAAGCCAACACCCGATGCTCACAGAAACCTTCATTCACAAGATGAATGCCTCTATTGGTGAGAACTAACGTCTTCCCAGATCCGGCCGGAGCAAGAACACACACCTGCCCTGGTTTGGTGAATACTGCCTCCTTCTGAGATTCATCAAGGTTGCCGTCCAGCGGAAAACCCTGCGATTTGTCCACCTGCGACTCATCCAAGACCTGCTCAATCTGTTCCACGCAGCGCCCGGCCCCGCCCCTGCTATTGATCTCTCCCCCGGTAAAACGCCGGACAGGATAACCGCGTCCCTGCAGATACGAGTCGCGCTCTCCGTCCTTTTCTTTTGCCTCATCGCTTGAGTGATAGGCCTTGCCATCACATTCGACAACGACCTGTGAGCCATTCTTTTCCACAAGGAAATCAACGTGATATCGGCCAATGAGAGCCTGCGCTCTGTAACACAGTTCCTTCTCATTTAGAGCGTCTGCCATCTGCTGTTCAATATAGGTCATCTCGGGTTGATCAGAAACGAGGTCCAGAATGGCGGGGGTAGGGATCAACCTATCCTGGTTGAGTATAAGGGACAATGAATCGAGCCGTAGACCATTCTTATCGATCTTTCCATCTCCCAACCATACATTTCCCCTCTCCCAGTCAGCTGAATGGTCAGGGCTCAATAGGAAAACAGACTCATTCTCCCAAAGGATCAGGCGAATAACCAAGCGATGCAAAGCATCGGCATTTTCATAAGCGTCTTCTGCCGCGATGTTGTACAACAATACCGGCCCACTAGGTTCAGGTAAATCCAGCAAGTCGGAGGGGTACACCGTTGTTAAATCCAGAATGACCTTGCCTAAGATCTCCGCAATTTGTGCCGCATCGTGCTCGGAACACTGGAAGATGGAGAAACTGCGCCCGCGTCTTCCCCAATCTTGGATCTTCTCACGTCCTTTATCAGATAGCAATCTTGTCCTCCCTAACGATCCTAGTCTACCAAAGTGTGGCGTCAAATGAGAAAATACACCTTACATCGCCCTATAACCAAAAGCACTTTTCATCTGGATAATCGCCAAAGAGAAAGAGGGTCCCGTGCTTTGGGGGCCCTCTTTGCAAGGAGGTCTACCTTGTTACATCTACCAGGTCACAGCAAAACCGAGGAGCTGGAGGTAGCTTCATGGCGTGGTCTCAGATGAATCCTACAGTTCTTTTTTCAACCGGGCTAAGAGTTCGAGCGCTTCCAGCGGGGTGAGTCGGTCAGGATCGAGCTTGCGAAGTTTTCGCAGTACGGGATGATCCCCGGCTCCAAAGAGGGAGAGAGCCTCAGCGCGTTTGTCTTTCCTCCCGAGGCGGGAGAGAGGGGCCTCAGCGAGAAGCTCTTCCAGGATCCGATCGGCGGTCTGTGTCACCCGCTCGTTCAGAGCCGCACGCAAGGCCGCGCGGATCGCCTCATCCCCAAGGTTCCCGAACCCATAATAACCAACGATCACAAGATTCTTCTTCTCTCTCACGAGCACCCCATCCATACGGTACCTCTTTCACCACAGCAATGAAAGCCAGCATCGCCTTTATAGCAGAAATGCGACAGTAGGGGATCGAGTGTCACAAGGAGGAAATGATCGTCGCTAATCAACCAGGCCCGTGCCCACACTTCGGGCACTTCCTTGGATAGCAGGCACGACAGTAGACCTTGCCACACTGGGCGCACGGTCCATAGGCTGCGGGGGTCACTAAGTGCAGTTGGTCATCGCACACGGAGCGCGGCCGTTCCCAGGTGTAGCTGTATTCGCAGGGCGCCTGCTCCAGTTTGCGTGCCACTGGGTTCCAGTCCAGGGCGATACGGCGCTGGCCCTTGCGCCGCCGGATCGCCACGTCGAATCGCTGTACCGGCATGATCAGCTCCAGTGTCTGTATCCACCTGCATTCCACGCTCATGGCGTACTTCTGCCGCAGGTCACCCACCTTGGCCTGGTACTCGCGGAGGATCGCCTCCAAGCGCAGCTCCGCGTGCTTCTGTTCTGAGCGTTGTCTTTCGGTCAGGTCCGCCTTCTGCCGAAGCTGGTGCACGCGTTCAAGCGCTTCTTGGCGCAGCTCCGAGTGGTAGTTGTAAATGCGCCTCAGGTCGCGTTCCTGACGCCGCTGCATGCTGTTGAGGAAGCGGTCCAATCGGTACCGGATACGCGCTGGCAAAGCGCGGTTTAACACCGCAGTAAGCCGAGCGGCTTCCCAGGAGGAGGGGAGTTGTATTTCTTCAGGAAGGGTGGTGTGTTCACCATCCGCTTCCGCTGCGGCGTACAACAGCGGGTCGAGCAGGTTGTCCAGGGTGCTGCCGTTGTTCAGATTGAGGCCCAAATGCAGTATGCCGTCTCGCGTTTCGTCGGAGATCGCAGTGTAGCGGAAGGCCATGAGCAGGTAGCGGGTCCAGGCGGGAGTCACTCCCCTGAGGCGATAGGTGGCATTCCTCAGTTCCAGTGTGTGCGCTATGATCCGTTCGGGGTTGGAGGGAACAGCGTTGTCCACATCCAGGATTCGGCGGGCGAGGCGGCCGCGCGTGCCCATGACCCGTTCCAGGCGATTCATCCAGTCGGACTCAAGCGTCACGTGCTGTGCGTGTTCAGGCAGTTCGACACCGAAACCGAGTCGCGCCAGTTCCGGAATCTCCAGCACCTGTTGCAGCGCGGGCGGGATCATCACTTCCAGACCGTCGGGCGCAATGCGCTCTGTAACCGCGCCTTCTAGCTCCAGTATCGTTTCGACAAAACTCAGTAGCTTAGCCATCAGCTTTCAGTCCTCAGCTTTCAGCGTAAGCTTGACGCTGAGAGCTAGACACTTACGGTTAGGAGGTCTCGAATTCCTCGCCGAACAGTTCATCATCCAGGACCTTGACCGCCTGGTACCTGGTCTTGGCCGCAACCATGCGCTCACCCAGGGTGTCGAAGACACCGGGGCGCTCTTGGTCGGTGGTGTCGAGCCAGGCATCGAAGACCATGCTGGCAAAATCCTCCTTCTCCTCCATCTCGCCCAGGATGGCGCCGATCTCGCCGACCACCAGTTCGAACATATTGATCTTTTCGTCCAGGATGCGCAGCACCTCTTCCTCCACCGTGCCGCGCACCGCCAGGTTGAAGATGAAGACCTCTCGCTGTTGGCCAATGCGGTGAATACGCCCGATGCGCTGTTCGATGACCATCGGGTTCCAGGGCAGATCGAAGTTGATCAGGGTGTTGCAGAACTGCATATTGCGTCCTTCGCCCCCGGACTCGCTGCACAGAAGCAGATGCCTCTCCTCGCGGAAGCAATCGATCGCTGTGTCCTTCTCCGGGCCGCTCATCGAGCCGTCGAAGCGCGCAAAGGCGATGCCGTGCTCGTTCAGCAGGCTGTCCAAATGCGTCAAGGTCTCTCGGTGGTGGACGAAGACCATCTTCTTCTCGTCGGGGTTCTTCTTAAGAAGATCGAGGAGCGCCTGTTCCTTGATCCCGCAGGAGATATCCATGTAGCGCTGGTGCAGCGCCTGCCATGCGGACTCTTGTTTACGCCTTGTCGCGAACCGCTCTACCGCGGCTGCGGCTGCGGCCGGTGAGGAGCCGGCGGCGCTTAACAGGTGCTGCAATGCCAGCCGCTGTTTCCCAGCACCCTGAGCGTGGGCGGCCCGGAGCCGCCTCGTGATCTCATGGTAGCAGGCCGCCTCTTCGCCGTCTGGGTCGAGACGCAGGGTCACGGCCTGCCGCGGCGGGAGGCGTACATCAACGAGGGAACGGGTATTGCGGATCATGACATCGCGCATCAGGTCGTGCATCCGTTCCCGGTTGGCGGGGATGCGGGGTTGGCCCGGCGTCATGTAGGCGCCACGGAACTCTTTCTCCGTCTTGAAGATGCCCGGCTTGAGCAGGGTGAGCAGGTTGTAGAGCTCCACCAGGTTGTTCTGCACCGGGGTGGCCGAGAGCAACAACAGGAACCGCTTGTGCAGACCGTCCACCAGCCTCCAATTGCTGGTGCTGCGACTCTTCAGGTGGTGGGCCTCATCGATGATGATCATGTCGTAGCGCTGCTTTCTCAGACGCGCGAAGTGCTCCTTGCGGCGCGCGGTGGCGATCGAGGCGATCACTCTCGACTGCGCCCAAAACTCTTCCGGATCGACGCGCAGGAGAGGGTTGTAGCTGGTGGCAAAGTCGATGTCGAACTTGGTCTCCATCTCCTCGCGCCACTGACCGACGAGTGAGGCCGGGGTCAGTATCAACACGCGCTCCACCATACCGCGCAACATGTACTCCTTCAGTACCATCCCCGCTTCCACGGTCTTGCCCAGGCCAACCTCGTCCGCCAACAGGACCCGACCACGGAACTGCTTCAACACCTTGCGCACCGTCTCCACCTGGAACCAATAGGTGTCCACGCCGTGCAGTTGCGGCAGGCACAGCAGTTCGTCGAAGCCTTGCAAGAGGTTCAGATGCGCGAATTCCTGACGCAGGTGAAACCAGCGGCCGGCATCGGCATCTGACGTAACGACGGTGTCGGGCAGGAGTACATCCTCCATGGCCAGGTCGAAACGGAGAGGGATGTTCGCTTCAGCGCGAGGGAGTTCGGGAAACCTCTCCTCGAGAGCGGCGAAGGCTGCTGCCTCAATGGCGGCGGCATTCCTGGTAGTGACCGCGGCGGGCGTGCGCGCCGCAGTGGGGGATTTCTTCTTCCCCGATCTGGAGAGCTGCTGCATCCTAAAGCGGATCTCAGTGATCCAGTGAACGATCCACTCACCAAGGAACTCGCCATAGGGTGTGCAGTCAACCGCCGCATCGAGCCGGTCCAACCTGTACTGTTTCAGGATGTTATTTGCCTGTGGCCAGCGACCCTGCTGCGCAAGGGCGAGCGCCTTGTACAGATGATCCTCACGGCGGGGGATATAGCGCTTATTCAGGCGCTTCAGAAAAGTTAATGCACGCGCCGGTTTTTCCTCAAGCAGGGCCACCAGTGCGCCGAGGTTCAGCAGCGCCGCATCGGTCGGATAGGCGCGAATCGCCTCTTCGGCCAACGCCAGTGCCCGCGCCCTTGCTCCTTTCTCTACGATCAGCTCAAATATCTCGTAGTGTCGCTTCTCGGAATCGGATAATATCAATTCCGGCTGATCGTTTTCTTTATGCTTCATATCGAGTCACGCCCTAGCCGCTATTGTAATCGCCACGGAGAGTCGAACAGATTTTCGGCCGCTTTTGGCAAAATCGCAACCACCTACCTCCGGAACAGACGGTTCACAGCTCTTTTTTCAACCGGGCTAAGAGTTCGAGCGCTTCCAGCGGGGTGAGTCGGTCAGGATCGAGCTTGCGAAGTTTTCGCAGCACGGGATGATCCTCTGCTCCAAAGAGGGAGAGAGCCTCAGCACGTTTGTCTTTCCTCCCGAGGCGGGAGAGAGGGGCCTCAGTGAGAAGCTCCTCCAGGATCCGATCGGCGGTCTGCGTCACCCGCTCGGGGAGGCCGGCGAGGCGGGCGACATGGACTCCATAGCTCCCTTCCGCGGTGCCCGGCTCGACGCGATGGAGGAAGACGACCTG
>JAUWNQ010000081.1 GCA_030612565.1 Candidatus Bipolaricaulota bacterium
CGACCAACGGACAGGATGCTGACAGTGCCCCTGGTCCCACCATCGCGGTGGGAGATCCGATCACCTGGACATATGTTGTTACCAACACCGGGGACGTAACGCTGATGAACATCGTGGTAACGGACAGCGTGCTTGGAGCGGTGGGGACGATCACCTCCCTTGCTCCGGGAGCTTCACAAATGCTTACCAAGACAGGAACAGCGGTGGCTGGGCAGTACGCAAACACGGGTATTGCCACTGTCATCTTCGGTGATACTACCTACACCGACAGTGATAGCTCGCATTACTTCGGTGTGGGTCCCGGGATTGACATCGAGAAACGCACGAACGGGGAGGATGCTGACAGTGCCCCTGGGCCCACCATCGCTGTGGGAGACACAGTCACCTGGACCTACGTGGTGACCAATACTGGGAACGTGACGCTGACGAACATCGTGGTAACGGACAGCGTTCTTGGAGCGGTAGGGATGATCACCTCGCTTGCTCCGGGGGCTTCACAGACGCTGACCAAGACAGGTACAGCGGTGGCTGGACAGTACACGAACACGGGGACAGCAACGGTAAGCTACGGCGGGACCACTTACAGCGACAGTGATGATTCGCACTACTTCGGTGCCAACCCAAGCATTGCGATCGAGAAAACCCCCAATACGCAGCAGGTGATAAGTGGAACGGATGCGATGTTCCACATTCGAGTAGAGAATACTGGGGATGTGCCACTAACAAACGTTGTGATTTCGGATCCATTGGCCCCCAACTGCGCAAGTGTCACGATTGGCGCTCTAGCCGTAGGAGCCGTCTATGAATACGACTGTGTCACCCCCAATGTAACAACGAGCTTCGTCAACGAAGCCATAGTGACCGGTGAGGACCCGAGCGGGAATCCTGTCACCGACACCGACACCGCTAGAGTCGTGATCATAACCTCATCGATTTCGGTGGTGAAGGAGGCCAATGTCAACACGGCTAACGTAGGTGACACGGTGACATACACCTACAGAGTGACCAACACCGGAGATGGAACCCTGGGCAATATCACCCTCGTTGACGACAAGCTTGGCGCAATCCCTCTTGGGATCACAACATTGGGGTCAGGGGAGAGCGTCACAGTAACCGCCAATTACACGGTACAGACGACCGACCTACCCGGTCCAGTGGTGAATGTGGCAACGGCCACTGGAACCGATTCGGCCGGCAACACGGTGACGGATGAGGCACAGGAAACGGTGGACATCACCGCTGGTGGAGGTGGTGCGACAGAGGATATGTGCGAAGGGAAGGTGATCATCAACGAGGGCGCCTGGGCCGGAACGGCCGCTGATTCTCGTGACGAGTGGATCGAGCTGCGTAACCTGGGAACGATTCCGGTTGACCTAACTGGCTGGACCCTGCGCTGGCGGCGGAAGCAGCCCACCACTGAGGAGGAGTACCGATGGAAGGTCGTGAACCTATCCGGCATCTTGCTACCGGCATCGACCTCTGCGTGTGAACTCGCCGACAAGGATCCCACACCGTCCATCGAGTTCATAAAGCGTGATACAGACGACCTTTCATGGTGGGTCCTCGGGAAACACGAAGATAAGGACGGAAGTTACTATACTATAGAGCGCCGTCATGACGAAACAATCAGCAACGAAAAGGCTGATCTGCTCTACGATACAACGGAACCTTACGAGATGGAGCTCACCGATCTCGGAGATGTGATCGAGCTGTTGAACGACCTCGGTGAAGTGGTCGACACGGCGAATGCCAGCCACTCGGAGCGGGACGGCTGGCCAGCTGGTAGTGCAGCGACCTTTGCCACGATGGAACGAAGAAATCCTCTTGCTCCCGATACCTGGGAGAACTGGCACACCAACCTGGGGATCATCACTCGCGGTCTCGATGCGCAGGAGCGCCCCCTGATTGCTACGGCCGATGTGTTGAATTCGCAGGCTCTCGAAGAGCTTGCGTTGGCCGCTCAGCTTGCACCGACAAAGACCCGTGCCGGAGCGCGTCTCGAGGTCGGCCTGGATCTCCCAAGAGAGGATCGTAAAACGCTTGGTTGGCCTTGGATCCGCGTGACACGGCCTGATCTTGCAGAAGCGGCTGGAGGTGGAGGTGCGGTCGAAGCTGGTGCTGGGTTCTCGTTCTCCGGTCGGTACTCTGGTGACCTCTATTGGTTGGGAATCGATACCGGCGGTCTTTTGCCTGGCCAGTACCATATCTGGATTGTCTACGGAGAGGGAAAGGCAATCCTCGTTCCGCTTCTGGTTCTCTAGTAAAGGATCGACACGAATTGGAGCGCGACTCCAGCCCGTCCTCTGAGACGGAGTCGCGCTTCCCTATGCTCGAAGCTTAAATCGCTCCGATCAGCCCGGGGACCTTGGGGAAGAGGCGTGCTTCTGCGACAGAATCGAGTCCACAGATGTAGCGGGTCAATCGCTCGATCCCGATCCCGAAGCCGGCTGACGGTGGGATTCCCTCTTCCACTACGGACAGGTACTCTGCGAACCGCTGCGGGTCGATCTTATCCTGCTTCAATCGCTTCAGGATCGACTCTAGTTCGTGCTCCCGCTCCCCGCCAGAGAGTGCCTCGGCGTAGCCTTCCGGGTAGATGAGGTCCATATCTAAGAGCACTCCTGGTCGAGCGGGGTCCTGTCGATCATAGAACTCCCGCACCTCGCGTGGAAAGTCGATCACCCACATCGGTTCCTGTAACGACAGCGAGAGGGAATCGTCGAACTTCTCGCCGAATTGTTCCGTTGCTTCTTGGTAGGTGATCTGCGCAAACGGAGGAACGGGAAGCGAAAACGCGCTGTTTAGAAAGCCAAGTTCCTCTGCACAATGATCCTTCACACCATCGAGGATGGCGAGGAACAATCCTTCTCCGATCCTTATTATGTCATCCCGCGTTGCATCCCTCGCCTCGAGGTCGAGCTGGACGAACTCGGCAAGATAACGTCCGTGGCTCGCTCGTTCCGCCGGTTCCATACGCACGTTCGGTGAGAAACAGAAGATCCTGGGAACGGTCCTAAGGGCGATCTGTTTGTGTAGGATCATGCTCTTGGTCAATTTGTACGGGGAACCGTAGTAGTCGATCGCTCCGTCGTAAGTCTCGTGGTGAAGGGGGTCGGTGACCGGAGAGAGGATCACCGGAAGGATCTCGATGAATCCTTGTTCCCGCAGGTATGCTCCTACTGCACGCATAATCTCGCTCTTCACCTTCAACACGCAAATTAGTTCACTGTCTGTATGAATACGCATCAGGTCCTCCTCTTAGAAGGCAGACTGGGTTTAATAGTTAAATCAATGTAAAAACAGGAATTCTCGGATGTGCGCCCGCTAAAGGGCGTTGGTATTACGACCGAACAGAGAATTGCAGCGGGCGTTCAGGTTTGCTGGATAACAAGGGTGATCCACCGCGGGAACGGCGAATGTGAACTGTTGGGCTTCATAGCTCTTCTGCATCATGCCCCCCTCTATTCGAGATAGCTTACCGTACCACAACTCGACACCTCTGTCAACGGACAGAGAACACCCACGAAGGCCCGATTGGTTGGCGAGGTCCCGTTGTAATGGTATGATACGCGTGTGATGAAAAAGGAAATCTACGATAGGATTCCCTATCTGAACGCGGAGTACCTTCGTCGTGCGGTTCTCGCTGGCGCACGCCGGGTAATTGCCGACAAGGATCTCCTCAATCGGATCAATGTCTTTCCTGTTCCTGACGCCGATACCGGATCTAACCTGGCAGCAACGATGCGGGCGGTGATCCGCGGGCTTGCGCCCCCGCACACCTCACTCGCAGCCGTCAGCACAACGGTTGCTACTTGTGCTCTCAGCGGCGCGCGTGGGAACTCCGGTGTAATCATGGCTCAATTCTTTCAAGGCCTACGAGAAGGGATCGCGGGAGCTGTACAAGTTTCCGTTACGCACTTCGTAAGAGCCGCAAAGCACGCTGCCCTGCAGGCACGCGAAGCATTGGTAAGTCCACAGGAGGGGACGATCCTCACCGTGATGGCCGACTTTGCCGATCATATCATGCAGCAAGCTGAGCGAATCAGTGATTTTTGCTCCTTGATGGAGGGAGGATTGCAAGCCGCACGGCGGTCACTCGATGAGACAACGAACCGGCTCGCCGTTCTACGCAAGGCGGGCGTAGTCGATGCCGGGGCGCTCGGTTTCGTCCGCTTCCTCGAGGG
>JAUWNQ010000109.1 GCA_030612565.1 Candidatus Bipolaricaulota bacterium
CCGCGCCCGCCTGATGAGGAAGCTAGGCGCGCACAGTGTGGCCGCTCTGGTGAAGGAGGCGGAGGAGATAGGGTTGGTTCGCCTCGCCCCGCTGAAGGAGAGCGATGACCACACCTAGGTTCCTTTCCCGGTACACATCCCTGATCAAGGGTGGGTTGCGCGTTGCGCTCGCGGGAGACTCCCTTCTCTACGCGATCCTCCGCTACCACGTAGGGTTGGAGGATGAGCACGGGGCTCCGCCCCTGGCTCTCGGGAAGCTCATTCGACCGCGCCTTGTCCTATTCACGACGGAGGAGCTCGGTGGAGATGTCGAGCAGGCTCTACCCGCGGCGATCGGGCTGGAGCTCGTCCATAACTTCTCCTTGATTCATGACGATATTCAGGATCATGACGAGATGAGGCGGGGGCGGAAGACGGTCTGGAGCCTGTACGGGATCGCACAAGCGATCAACGCCGGTGACCTGATGCAAGCCCTTGCCGTTGCTCAAGGAGCGCGCGCCGGGAAGGAGATCGTCGCTGCCCTGGTCGAGGCAGCCGTGGCGATGATCGAGGGACAAGGACTCGACCTTGCCTTTGAAGAAAAGAGAGTCAAGGAAGTCAATGTCGCTTCTTACCTAGATATGATCGATAAGAAGACAGGAGCCTTGATCTGCTGTGCCTTCCACATGGGGGGGCTTCTCGCTGGATCTCCGGTCGATGTCGTTCAAGATCTCCTTGAGATGGGACGGGACCTCGGGCGCGCGTTCCAGATCCGCGATGACCTGTTGGGGATCTGGGGAAATGGAACGGTAACTGGAAAGCCACAGGGCTCCGATATCCGGCGCAGGAAGAAGTCGCTTCCCGTCTGGATGGCATTTGCGCAGGTCTATGGAGAGGATCGAGACTTCTTGACAGAGGTCTATTCCAGGAAGGAGATCGAGGATGAGGATATCAAACGTGTCATCGCGCTCATGGAGCGGGCGAACGTTCGCCAAACCTGCGAGGAGCAGGTGAGCGTTCACCTCGCGCAGGCGAGAGCGCGGCTTGCAACCCTCCCGTTCTCCGAACGAGGAATAGAAGAGATGAATGAGTTTATCGATTATCTGGCTAGGAGGAAGAAATGAGGCGTCCGGTAAAACTTGATCTTGCAATGGCACGGTATCTAATGACCCAAAAGGCGAAACGAAGGAAGCACTTTCCGTTCGTCACCATGCTTGAGCCCCTCGAGGCCTGCAACCTGCACTGCATCGGTTGTGGTCGGGTTATCGAGTACAAGGACGCTATTCATGAGAGACTCTCGGTCGAAGAGTCGCTCGCCGCGGTGCACACTTCTGGGGCCCCGATCGTCTCGGTCTCTGGCGGAGAGCCGCTCCTGCACGAACAGATAGGGGAGATCGTCCGTGCGATCACCGATGAGAAGCGGTTTGTCTACCTGTGCACGAACGGCCTTCTATTGCGGGAGAAGCTCGACCTCTTCAAGCCGAGTCCCTACCTCTCGTTCGTCGTCCACCTCGATGGGACGAAGAAGATCCACGACAATGTTACAAGGAGGGAAGGGACCTACGAGGAGGCGATCGCAGGGATAGGGGAGGCGCTCTCCCGTGGGTTCCGCGTGAACACGAACTCGACCCTCTTCCACGGCTCGGATGTGGAGGATCTGCACACGCTCTTTGCTCAGCTCACCGAGATGGGCGTGGAAGGGTTGATGGTCTCCCCTGGATACGCATACGAGGACGTCTCCGATCGGGAACTCTTCTTGCAGCGGCAGGAGTCGATCGCCGTCTTTTGCCGGGTCCTCGATAAGAGCAGGAACTTCCCGTTCTACAACAACCCGCTCTACCTCGATTTCCTGCGTGGGGAGAGGGAATATGACTGCGCGGCCTGGACAACGCCGACCTACACGGTGCGCGGATGGCGAAAGCCCTGCTACATCCTGGCTGATGAGCACACAGACGATATTGAAGAGCTCTTCAAGCCCGAGCTGTGGAAACAATATGGACCGGGGAAGGACCGGCGCTGCATCAACTGCATGATGCACTCCTCCTTCGAAGGGGCGAGCATCCTGCACGCCTTCTCCCACCCCCTCGACCTTCTCACCGTGGCCCGGGAGGAGAGGAAGGGGTGATCATGGTCGTAGCCTGCTCCTATACAGAGACCGCCTGGATCCCGCGCATTCCAGGTGTCCGTCTCCTCCGCACGCCGATGGGCGCGGCAGCGAGTGATGCGGTAGAACGCGCCCTGGCAGTAGGAGAAGAACCGAACCTCATCCTCTCGACCGGATTCTGCGGTGGACTTGCGCCCCCTCTGCGTCCGGGGAAGATCGTTCTCGCAAAGGAGATCCGCTACCGTGGCGAAACCGTCCCTCTCGACGTGGATCTCTTCGATCGGGCGAAGGATGGGCTCTCTCGTGGAGGAGTCGACTTCACGACAGGAGCGATCGAGAGCGTGGATCGGATTATAGAGAGCGTTGCGAAGAAGAGGGACCTGGGGGAAGAGGGGGCGATCGTCGTGGAGATGGAGGGCGGTTCGCTTGCTCGCCTGGCGAGAGAGAGGGGAATCGGGTTCCTATCGGTGAGGGCCGTTATCGATCCGGCCGATCGTGTGCTACCCTTCTCTTCGGATCGACCTTTGGTTTGCTCCATCCTCGCGCATCCGATCGTCACACTGCGCTTCGTCTGGCTCTCCTTCTTGGCAGGGCGCGCGATCGGACACGCGATCGCAGCGGTCGTCGGTGCGTTTGGGGATTAAGAGATTGAGTGAACGGAGAATCGGGAGATTGAAAGGATGAAAGATAAATCGCTGAAAAAAGATGGAAAAACTACAGACACAGACAATCACTCAATGATTCAATCGCTCAATCATCCAATGAGCCGTCGAGAGGTCATCATCGGAGGAGTAAAGATCGGCGGCAAGGCTCCGATCGTCGTTCAATCAATGACGAACACCGATACACGCGATGTCGACGCCACCGTCGCCCAGATCGAGCGGCTCGAACGTGCGGGCTGTGAGATCGTCCGCGTCGCTGTTCCCGATATCGAGGCAGCTAAGACTCTCCCAAGGATCAAAGAGAGGATCTCGATCCCTCTCGTTGCCGATATCCACTTCGATCACCGCCTCGCCCTGGCATCGATCGCGGCCGGGGTCGATAAGCTTAGGTTGAACCCGGGGAATATAACCGACCCAAAGAAGATCTCCGAGGTGGTGCGTGCGGCCAAGGAGGCAGGGATCCCGATCCGCGTTGGGGCGAACTCCGGCTCGCTCGCGCAAGAGTTCCTCGACCCTCACGGGCACGCCAGCGCAATGGGGATGGTGCAGAGCGCGCTAAAAGAGATCCGTCTTCTCGAGGGTCTCGGGTTTACGGATATCGTCGTCTCGCTGAAAGGGACCGACGTTCCGATGACCATCGCCGCGTATCGAGAGATCGTTCGCGAGGTCGATTATCCGCTTCACATTGGAATTACTGAGGCG
>JAUWNQ010000053.1 GCA_030612565.1 Candidatus Bipolaricaulota bacterium
ATCCTGTGTGCACAGGGTGACGTAGTACGCGCCGGATCGGCCGTAATCGTATCCTCGTAGGCGAATGCTGCGCCGGTGGTGCCGTTCTCTGCCCGAGGCCGCCATCATTCCCGCATTTCTCCAATCATCTCCATGATCTCGCGTTCCACCTTCTCGATATCCGCCTCGATCTCCTCTAGCGGTCGCGGCGGCTCGTAGGTGTAGAAGTAGCGGTTGAAGTTGATCTCGTAGCCGATGATGCCGACTTGGCCATCCTTGGCGTCCCGTTTGGATTCGTCGATCCACGCACCCGGAACGTGCGGCTTTACTTCCCGCTCGAAGAAGTCCTCTGCCGATTCGGAGAGCGGGACATTCTCGGTGTCGCGAAGGTTGCTGTCAGGCTCGGGATTGCCCTTCTTGTCGAGACAGATCGCCGTCGTTCCATCCCGTTCGGAGAGCGCATTGAGGATCGCTTTCGTCAGCGAAGCTTCCAGCTTCAGCTGGTGTTTCGCTGCTGCTTCCTTCAGTGTCTTCTCGAAGCTCGGTCGATCCTTGAACAGGGTCTCCGGAAGGCTGTGGAGCATGTCGAGTATCCTCTCTTGCTGCCTGCGGCCCAGTTCTTCTTCCCGTGCCTTCACCTCGGGATTTCGCTTCTTGCTCTCTGCGAGCCGTTGGAACGCCCGTTCATCGCGGAGGCGTTCAATCCGCTCGGATGAGGCTTGGAAGTTGAGTTGGAGCGAACGTTCAACTGTGACGTGTCGATAGCCGAAGTGGGTGGTGCGGAAGATCTTCGAGTACTCTCCCTCCTCGAATGAGCGCAGGATCTCCACTATCTCGGCCGCCTTCTCCGGCGGGATCGTGCGCCGCTTGTTGCCCAGGCTCTTTCGCATCGGGACCCAGAACGAGGTTGCATCGATCAGCTGCACCTTACCTCGCCGCTCCGGGGCCTTGCGGTTGGTGAGCACCCAGACGTAGGTAGCGATCCCGGTGTTGTAGAACATCTGCTCGGGGAGCGCGACAAGCGCCTCCAGCCAGTCGTTCTCCAGGATCCATCGCCGGATCTCTGACTCGCCGGAACCGGCTCCGCCGGTGAACAGGGGCGACCCGTTCATGATGATCGCCACACGGGAACCGCCTTCCGAGATCGACTTCATGTGGAAAAGCATGTGCTGGAGGAAGAGGAGCTGTCCGTCGGAGATGCGGGGTAGTCCTGCGCTGAAGCGGCCGGCGCTGCCGCGCTCGTGCTCTGCGTTTACCGCCTCCTGATCCATCTTCCAATCCTTGCCGTACGGGGGATTGGTGATCATGTAGTCGAACCGGTGCTGTTCGTGCCTATCGTTGGATAACGTGCTCCCGTAGGCGATGTTCTCCGCATCGCGTCCGTCGGACGACTTCATGAACAGGTCGGACTTGCAGATGGCGAACGTCTCCGGATTCACTTCCTGACCGAAGAGGTGGATGTCCGCCTTGGGATTGATCGGCGCCTTGACCAGTTCCCCGCCCTTGCCGATCCCGGCCCTGATGTGTTCCTTGGTGATCGTCAGCATTCCACCCGACCCACAGCACGGGTCGTAGACCATGCGGACGACTCCTTTGCCCTGAATACGCGCTTCGTCGCCGGCAAGCATCAGGTCAACCATCAGATGCACAACGTCACGTGGAGTGAAGTGCTCACCGGGATTCTCGTTGAGGGCCTCGTTGAACTTGCGGATCAGCTCCTCGAAGATCGTCCCCATCGTTGCGTTGTCGACAACGTTCGGATGGAGATCGACGTTCTTGAACCGCTCGAGGACCTTGAACAGGAGCCCGGCTTCATCGAGCTTGCTGATTGTGTTATCAAAGTCGAACTTCTCCACCACCTCGCGCATGTTGTCGCTGAACCCGGCGATGTAGTTGCGTAGGTTGGCTGCCACGTTGGACGCATCCGCAAGGAGCTTTTCAAAGTCGTACTGAGAAGTGTTGTAGAACGCGAATCCCGATGCGTTTCGGAGAAGCTGATCAGGATTCTCCAGCCTGTCCTTGTACTCCGCGTTGATGCACAGCACCTCGACCCTCGTCGGCGCAAGCACACAATCCAGTCGCCGAAGAACGGTAAGCGGCAGGATGACGTCCTGATACTTGCCCCGCTTGAACACGTCGCGAATCAAATCCGCGACCCCCCAGATGAAGCTGACGATTTCACTGTGGTTCATGAGGATAGATCCAACTCCGTTTGGCAGAGTCTAGTAAAACTGCTCGCGGTTCACAAATCCTAAACAGAAGGGGTCAGGCACTCCTCCCGTTGCCATCTTGCGAGAGTGCTTTTCTCCTCTCGATAAGGAGAGCGCGCAGCTTCGGGAGGGATTCTTCCATCGCTTGTTCGCCCGCACGGATCCCTTCGGCCGCCCTGAAGTAGGTCAATCCGCGTGGGAGGTCGGGACGGATGATCAGATCCGCCGGCCATAGGGTCAGCTTGAGATGTAGGATCTCCTGCTGGAAGATCGCCACCGCTTGATTGATGATGCTGTAAACCCCTGGTAGGGGACGTTCCTCCGACGGTCGAGTCTTGACCATGTTGTCCAGGAACTCGGTCAGACTCCCCGGAACCCAGGTCTGGTTAGTAACACCTTCGCGCAGTCCCTCCCCTAAACGCTCCCACAGGCCCTGCCGATCCGGGGTAGTGGGGTAAGGAATGGGAACGATGTCGACCCCGATTACAAGGTCCGCTCCAAGATCCCGGCAGAGGCGCACGGGCAACGGCTCCACCAGTCCGCCATCGACTAGAAGGCGCTTTCCAAAACGGACCGGGTGGAAGAGCCCCGGGATAGAGGAAGAGGCACGCATGGCATCGGCCACCGACCCTCGGTCAAGGACCACCGCCTCCCCGGTGTTGATGTCACAACCAACCGCGGCGAACGGGATCGAAAGCTCATCAAAATGAACGTCGCCGAGCAGGTGCTGCAGATACTTGCGAAACTCACTCCCCGAACTCAGCCCTGCACGGGGAAAGGTGGGGAGGAAGCTCCGCACCACCTTGGGAAGATCCGTCTCCAGCCACTCCTTCTCGATCCGTTCCACCGAGATCCCGGCTGCATAGGCTCCGCCAACGCCCGCCCCGCTGCTCGAGCCCGCGACAGCAGAGATGGGAATCCCTTCTGCTTCGAGAACCTTCAGCACGCCAGTATGCGCCGAGCCGCGTGCGCCTCCCGAGGCGAGGGCCAACCCGATCTTCACGCCTTCAAGATCGCTTTTTATTTCCTTCACCCGGTCCCTCCTTGTGATTTCTCTTTTCGAACCAGTCAACACCAGAATGACCTAGATAAATAATGCCGACACCGACGATGCATAAGGATGATAGCTTCTGTAAGAGGGAGAAGGCAACGGCCCCATCGATCGGCAATCCCATGATGCTGAAGACGGCGGCGTAGGCCCCTTCCATGATTCCGATCCCCCCTGGGGTCAACCAGGAGAAGAGGGAGAAGACCGTGCTCAAAGCGAAGAAGAGGAGGAGTTCCCCGATGGAGAGGAGCCTTCCATAGGTGAAACCAAGGAAGACAAACGGGGCAAGCACGTTCATCCCAACCGAGAGGGTGAGAAGCCCAGCGGCCTTCACGCTCGCCCGGCTGTGACTCGATAAGGCCTCGTTGACCTCTCCTTCCACCTGGTTCAAGCTCTCCTCCACACGTTGCGTCCATCCCCAGCGGGGAAGATGCTGCAGGATGAACGCAACGGAACGCGACGCCCACGTCGCTCGACGAACGATCCCCATTACCAGGATCCCGCCCCCAGCAAGGGCCGCCCCGGCAAAGGCGATAATCCCCTGTTGAACGGCCGCGGGAATCGCGCTCGCTTTCAATCCGATGATCCCTCCCGCGAGGAGCAGGGTCGCGATGATGATCAAGTAGACGAGCCTCTCGATGAGGATCGTGGCGATAACCTCGTGACTGCGTCGCGTAAGCCCGTCGGAGGCGGAGAACACCCGCCCGGCTCGCCGCCAAGGTGAAAGGACGGTGTGAGGTAAGTGACTGCGTACGCTCCAGCCATCACACGGAAGGTCCGCCAAAAGGAGTGCTCCACCCCATAAGAGCGAAGGAGCGTCCTCCATCCCTCGACTCCGAAGGAGAATCCAAGGAGGATAGTGAGGAGGAAGGTGAGGATTCCTCCTGCTCCGAGCGTGCTGATGCGGGCAAGGACGGCCATCGGTCGTGCGATCCAGACCATGGCGATCAACAAGGCAAGCCCGAAAAGGGCAGAGATGAGGAAGACCCGTCGCTTCTTCCCCAGGATCCTCCCCATTTGAACGCCGCCGAGGTCTCCCCAGGCACGCACCCTTTCCCAGACCATCCCTGCGCAACGCTTCCACTGAGTCAATGAGGGTCCCATCGGTTAGACTTCACCATTCCGGACGAAGAAGGAGAAGTAATCCGGCACGTTGGAGATCGGAATCCTCCACAGGTCCCTATTGAGCTTCCGCGCAGAGGTACACACGGCCAAGTCCTCCAGAAAGCGGACCTTTCCGGTCCGATGGAGCTTCAACCCCAATTGTATGTCCTCGGAACGCTGGTAGTAATGACCATCCCGTGGAGATCGAAAACCACTGGCTTGGAAGAAGGCGTCCCGCCGCACTGCAAAGTTTGCCCCGGAGAACTGCGGCAGGCCCAGTGCGGTCGTCCCACGATGGTAGTTTGTCCCTATTCTCTCGAGGTACGGTATCAGACGATTGATACGCGGGTCGGGGGAAGACCCACGCTTGAGATGAAATGGTCCGAACGCCCCGCACAGACTCGGATTATCCACAAACGCATGGTAGATCCGGGCTACCCAATCTGTTGGAACAATTGTGTCCGCATCGGTAGAGGCGATGATCTTCCCGTGTGCTGCTTCAAAGCCAGTTTGGCGAGCGCGGGCAATCCCGCGGTCCCTCTCCTCGATCACGTGTACCCCGAACGTCCGCGCGATGGAGGCGGTCGCGTCCTTCGACCCATTGTCGACCACAATCACCTCAAAATCGGGGAATGACTGCTGCCGCAAACTCTCCAAGCATTCCCTAATTTCCTCTTCCTCATTGAGCGCCGGAATTACTACCGAGACCGTTTCATCCCTGACTTTATTCCTAGCTAGTTGCATGGTAACCTCTCAGC
>JAUWNQ010000174.1 GCA_030612565.1 Candidatus Bipolaricaulota bacterium
CTCAATTGGAACCCGACATCTGCTAGAGCCGTCGGTCGAAGAGCGAGGATCACCAGCGCGGCCGCTGCCAATCCCTGGTAAGGGCTCACCCAGCGGCGGAGGATCAGTCCCAAGTCGGCGAGGACGCTTCCCAGGGCGAGAAAGGCGAACAGGATCCCGGCGCGCACCAGACTGACCCGCGGACCAACGATCCACAGGAGAAGGAGGACGGCGATCCCAACGAGGGGGTAGGTGACAAGCGGGCGCAAACCAAGGCGACGGAGGACGAACCACAGGAGTGCGAGGAAGATCCCCAGGTGGAGGCCGGAGACGGCAAGGAGGTGCATGAGGCCGGTGCGGCGGAACGCTTCCTCGACATCGTCGGCAAGGGCGGCGCGCTCTCCGAAGAGGAGACCGTGCGCTAGCCCCGCCTCCTGAGGAGGAAGGATCGAATCGAGCTGAGCGAGGAAGATCTGGCGCAAGTAATCCCCAGATCGGAGGAGAGGATTCCCTCCTACCCCAAGCGCGATCACCTCATCCTCCTCGCCGATCGCCATTGTCGCGAAGACTCCCTGCCGGGCGAGGTAGGCGCGGTAATCGAAATCAGGGAATCGAGGCGGCTCTCTCACCGATCCGGCGAGGCGCATCCGATCCCCATAGCAAAGGCTTGGCCGTTCTCCATCGAAGAACCAGGTAACGCGGACCTTCCCTGGGAGGTAGTCGGGAGCGAAGGTGAATGAGGTGTATCCATCCCCGAGATCAGGGTAGGAGACGACCGTTCCGGTCAACTCATTCAGCAGCGGCGCTCTCCGGTAGAGCGAAGAGAACGGTGGCTGTGCCGTTTGGTAGCGGATGACCCCCAAGAGAGCGACCGAGAGGAGGAGAAGGCCGAGAAGGGCACGCCGGTACCGAGCCACGAGGAGCGAGAACGCCGCGACCCCCGCCGCGATTGCCCATAAGAGGATCGGACTCAGCCCTAAGAAGGGTGCGCAGACGCACCCCGCGGCGAATGAGAGCGCGATCCCGATCAGTGAATACCTCATTTCTTTATAGAGGATAACAGACGCGACGCCCTAATTGCCAGAACCCCTCGAAAGCCGGTTGTGTGGATCTTGCTCTGCCGTTTTCCCTTACCGCGAGGGAGGAGGAGCAGGACACGGAAATCCCCACGTCTCCATGGCCCTGGAATTCTCAGAACGATCCCCGCGCAGAAAGTCACGATTCAAAGTCCGGCGCACTTTGCGCTAAACTAAAGTTGTGGCACCTTGCCTGCCTTGTGGAGTCCTACTCCACTGGGGTGTGCCACGTTCCCCACATCCCAAACGCCAACGTTGTAGACAAGCCATGCATGGCAAGCTACAAGAGGCGCGCCTCAACGCTACAAAAAAAGTGCTGATGGCTGAAAGCTAAATCCCCCGCCCCAGTCTAAAACTTGAAAACGTCATCACTAAGCAAGTAGTATCTTTTATTGATGAAGAAAACGATACTATTCAGAGGTGATGAAGATGGTGGTCCACTCCAAAGCAAAGCAGAAGACAGCCTCTGCCCGCACTAAACGGGTTCAGACAGTCCTTACCAAGGAGCAATACGAACTTCTGTTGCAGGTCGCCAAGAAGAAGAAAAAGACAGTGAGCGCCCTTGTACGGCAGGTGGTCGAGGCAGAGTGCCTTGAGGAGGAGTTACGCACGACACGCCAGCACGCGCTGAAGAATCTGCTCTCGCTTGACGCACCAGTGAGCGACTGGGAGAAGATGGAGGGTGAGATCGTCAGCGGGGTCATCGGTGGATAAGGTGTTCCTAGATGTGAACATCCCCATGTACGCGGGTGGCAAGGACCATCGTTACAAGGAATCCTGCGCTTGGATCATGACTCGGGTAGCAGAGGGTAGGCTCGCAGTCGCTACAGACACCGAAGCCATTCAAGAGATCCTCTATCGCTACGGAGCCATTGAGCGCTGGGAGACCGGCGTGGCAATGGCTAACGCCCTCATGCAGCTTGTGCCCGAGATCTACCCCATTGACTTAGAAGACATTCGCTGCGCGGTCGGGCTCTTCCAAACATACGGTCCGAAAGGGATCACCGCTCGGGATGTTCTTCACGCAGCAGTGATGATGAATAGAGGCCTAAAGGAGATTCTTTCCACGGATTCTCACTTTGACCTGATCGAGGGGATAACCCGCGTGGATCCCGAAAATCTGTTCCTGTACCGAAAATCAAACAAGTAACCGCTCTCTTAAGTGGGCTGCCCCGACTTCAGGAAGAGGACCACTGAGGGGTTCACTCCTCGGCACCCGTAAGATGTTCCCACAAGGGAAATATCGGTAGACGTCTCTGCGGTGTAGGAGGCGCACAAAGGCAGCCTCATTCCCGTCCACTGCCAAGCCAATCCTGTAGTTACCAAGCCTGATACGATAGTAACGCTCGCTACCTCGAAGCTTCCTGATGTGGGGAATATCCTGAAGGTTATCTGCTTGCTTGACAAGTTCAACTTGAGATTCCCTGTGGTCTTGCCACAGGGTTTCCTTATACCCCTCTCCTTGATAGGAGAGGGTCGGGGTGAGG
>JAUWNQ010000070.1 GCA_030612565.1 Candidatus Bipolaricaulota bacterium
GGTCCCCCGTAGGACGGCGATGTGATAGGCAAGGAGCTGCAAGGGAACGGTGTACAGGATCGGCAGGCACAGTGGAGAGACCTCAGGGAGGGGAAAGATCCGATCGGCGAGGGGGGCGAGCCGTGGGTCGTCGGGTCGATCGGTGAGTGCAATGACGATCCCCTTTCGCGCTTTGACCTCCTGGATGTTGGAAAGGACCTTGTCGTAGGCGATGTGGCGGGATAGGAGGACGCCGACCGGCATCTTCTCGTCGATCAGGGCGATCGGGCCGTGCTTCATCTCCCCGGCCGGGTACCCCTCGGCGTGGATGTAGGAGATCTCCTTTAGCTTGAGCGCCCCTTCGAGTGCGATCGGGTAGAGGGGGCCGCGGGCGAGGAAGAGAAAGTCCGTCGCGTGGTGGAACCGCTCGGCAAAGGGGAGGATCCTCTCCTCGTGGGCGAGGATCTGCGCGATCTGGCCGGGGAGGAGAGTGAGGCCGGCCAGTCCTTCCTTCATAGTCTTGTCCGAGATCGTGCCGCGCCGTTCGGCGAGGAAGAGGCCGAGGAGGGTGAGTGCGGCGACCTGGGCGGAGAAGGTCTTCGTTGCGGCGACCCCGATCTCGATCCCGGCGCGGGTGTATACGACACCATCGGATTCCCTCTCGATCGCCGAGTGGAACGAGTTGACGAGGGCGATCACTGTGGCTCCCTTCTCTTTGGCGCGGCGCACGGCCATCAGGGTGTCGAGTGGCTCCCCGGATTGGGAGACGGCGACAACGAGGGTGCGCGGGGTGATCTGCCTCTCACGTAGACGGAACTCCGAGGCGATCACCGCCTGTACAGGGACGGGAAGGACGCGCTCCCAGAGATATTCCGCCACCAGGCCAGCGTGGTATGCGGTCCCGCAGGCGACCAGATATACGTGGTCAAAATCTGTCTTCAGCTTGTCAATGCCGGGAAGGCTTATCGTCCCCTCCTTAGGGTTGAGCTTCTCCCGAATCGTCTCTCCGACGGCGCGTGGCTGCTCGTGGATCTCCTTCAGCATGAAGTGTTTGTATCCGCCCTTCTGAATCGAGAAGGGATCCATAGTCACCGGTTGCAGCGGGCGCGTGACCTCCTTCCCCGCGAGGTCGACGACGCGGAATCCTTGTGGGGTCAGCTCTGCCAGCTCGTTGTCGGCCAGGAAGAGGACCTGGGACGCCTTCCCAGCGATGGCGGGAATGTCCGAGCAGGCGAAGGTCCCAGTTTTCCCCTTTCCTATCACGAGCGGACTCCCACGCCGGGCGACGATGATCCGCTCCGGATCGTCCTCGGAGAGGACGGCGATGGCGAATGCCCCTTGTGCTTCGCGCGCGGCCGCTGTGGTCGCTGCGAGGAGATCTCCGTCATAGTGCTCCTCGATCAGGTGGGCGAGGACCTCGGGGTCGGTCTGGGAGCGAAAACGGTGTCCGGATGCGGCCAACTTTTCCTTGAGGTCGAGGAAGTTCTCGATGATTCCGTTATGGATCACGGCGATCTTCCCGCGACAGTCGAGGTGTGGGTGAGCGTTCTCCTCGCTGGGAACCCCGTGGGTTGCCCAGCGGGTGTGCCCGATTCCGATCTTTGCGGTGAGCTCCTGGGGAACCTCTTTCTCCAGGTCCCCGACCCTCCCCGCCCGACGGAAGAGCGTCATCTTTCCGTTCTCCAAGACGGCGATTCCTGCTGAATCGTACCCCCGGTACTCCAGCCGCTTGAGCCCGCTAAGCAGGAGGGGGGCAGCCTGTTCACGCCCTACGTACCCGATGATACCGCACATACAATCACCTCTGTGAAAGAGAAGTGTAGCCTCCTTCTGGAAGAATGCCAATGTGGTGTTGTCTCGCGAGGGGGCTCTTGCTATAATGAAATGCCAACGATCATTTAGGGAGGGAAGGAGAGGAGCGATGCGTGAGGCGGAAATCAAAGCACTATTAGTTGATCCATTCAATAATGCGCCGGTCGTTTTGCTGAAGGATCGGCATTCGAGCAAGGCGATGCCTATCTGGATAGGGGAATCCGAGGCGATGTCGATCGCCTTCGGCCTGCAGAGCAACCACTTTCCAAGGCCGCTATCCCACGATCTGATGAAGGAGATCATCGATAACCTCGATGGAAAAGTGGAGAAGGTTGTGATCAGCGGACTGGAAGAGGGAACGTACTACGCTTCTATCTTCCTCCAGAACGCAAACGGAGAGACGGTGGAGGTAGATGCACGCCCCTCCGATTCCCTGGCCCTTGCCCTGCGTATGGGAAGCCCGATCTTCATCGAGGATGAGGTCTTCGAGGCCTCGGCGATCGAGTCTCCGTTCGCAGAGGAGGAGGCGTTTCAGGGTTTCGTCGATTCCAAGATGACCTTAGGGGAGTTCAAGAAGCTCATCACCTGATCCCTAAATCAGCTGCGGATGGTCTCGGCCGTACGCGGAAGGATGAGTAGTTCTTCCGGGGTCAGTCCCTGATCGATGAGGATATGGGGCGCGTGGATGCTCGTGGTTCGTTTTCCATCGACGAAGATGACGATTTGCTCAATGATATAGGTCTCTCGATCGATCCAGAGCATGCGCGTGAGAAGACCGGTCTTTGCGTCGTATACCTTAAGGATGTATCCCCCCGGAATCGTGGTCTCCAAGGGATCATCTGTGATTCCGGAAAAACCCACTTCGAGATCGTGTTCAGACCACTCTGTCCTTTCGTCTATTCTAGGACAGAATTGGGAGAGATCCTCCTGTGGTTGTTGAGGGGCAAACCCCTCTTCGAGACCGATTCCACATGGGAAGAGTGTCGTATCGAAGTGGGGGATATTCTGGGAGACCTGGAGGGTCACTTTTCCCTTCTTCCAGTCATCTTCCAGTTGTCTGATGTCGAAGCTTGTCATTCCCAATGCAGAGAGAGGAAATCTTACCCAGCGCTTGATCACCGTGACGTTCTCCTGCGGAAGGTAGTGGGAGAGAAGGTCCCGATCGACGGTGTACACCTCATCCTTGACCTTGTCGGGGGTGAGGTAACGGACCCGCAGGGTCGGGTCCGGCCCATTTATGTACCACACGCGCATGCTGATCGTTCGATCCTCTTCCCCGCTCTGTCTGACATAGACCACGGTCTCCAGGTCCTTGATACGCTCGAATGAGGTCTTCACTCGCCATATCAGGCCGCCGGGCTCCATCGGGTTGTACTGCCCTAGATTATACTGTTCCAAGGCAACGACGGTTATGACTAGGCTGATAAAGAGACCGATCCCAAGGAGGATCAGGTTTTGACTGTTCATGGTAAACGATTATAATCGCCGTGGTAACCGTGTTCAATTGGTGGTGTCAAGGAAGGAGGACGACGATGTTGGATTTGATTGATCGGCTGCGGCGGGTGCAGGATGCACCGGTCGATGGGAAGACGGTGTTGGTGCGAGTGGATTACAACGTTCCTCTGGCAGACGGCGAGGTGGCGGATGATGCGCGGATCAAGGCTTCTCTGCCTACCCTGAACTATCTCTTGGAGCACGCAGCAAAGCCGGTCCTTTTGACGCACCTCGGTCGCCCGGAAGGGAAGGTGGTCCCCTCCCTCCGCCTCGATCCTGTGGCCGCGCACCTACAGACCCTCCTCGGCCACCCGGTGCATAAGCTCGATGACTGTGTGGGAGAGGAGGTCAAGGAGGCGATCGAACAGGGTGAGGAAGGGTCTGTCTTCCTCCTTGAGAACATACGCTTCCATCCGGAGGAGGTGGCGGACGAGGCTCCATTTGCCCGCCGTTTGGCGGAGCTTGGGGATCTCTACATCAACGATGCCTTCGCTACCCTCCACCGTGCGCACGCCTCCACGTTGGGAATCTGCGATTACCTCCCATCCTACGCCGGGCTGCTCGTCCAGCGTGAGATCGAGGCCCTGTCGCGCCTCACCAACAATCCAACGCGCCCCTACTTGGCGATCATTGGGGGAAAGAAGGCGCGGAGCAAGCTCGGAGCGCTGCGGGATCTTCTCGATCAGGTCAATGCGATCCTGATCGGCGGTGGCGTAGCGTTCACCTTCCTCCGTGCCCAGGGGATCCAGGTGGGAGATTCCTTGGTCGATGAATCGCTTTTAGGTGAGATCGCGAAGTTGATCGAGGCTGCTGCTGAGAAGGGGGTCGTGATCCATCTCCCGCGTGATGTGGTGGTCGCCCAGGAGTTGAGCGCTGAGGCGCAGACAAAGGTTTGCCCGACGACGGATATTCCTTCTGGATGGATGGGGCTCGACATCGGTCCGGAGACGATCGGCGAGTTTCGAGATCAGATCGCCGTGGCGAAGACGATCGTCTGGGCTGGCCCGATGGGGGCGTTCGAGATAGAGCCGTTCTCTCACGGGACAGTAGAGATCGCCGCTGCCCTCGCCGGCGCGGATGCGTTCACCGTGGTAGGCGGAGGAGAGACTGGCGAAGC
>JAUWNQ010000016.1 GCA_030612565.1 Candidatus Bipolaricaulota bacterium
CGCCCCGAGGCGATGGGGAAGCTCCTACACCGAAGCTGGATGATCAAGCGCAAGATCGCCAGGGGGATCACGGACCCGCGGATCGACGAGTGGTATCATGCCGCTCTCGACGCCGGGGCGGAGGGTGGGAAGATCCTCGGCGCCGGGGGAGGAGGGTTCCTCCTCCTCTACTGCGAGCCGGAAGAACAGGGGGCGCTCGTGCGCCAGCTGGAAGGGATGGGGCTGCAAAAGGTCGACTTCTCCTTCGAAGGAGAGGGGAGCCGGATCATCTACGTGGAGGAGTAATATGCGCGATTACATACGAGAGTATATCGATCGACTAGAACAGGGGCTGCGAGAGATCAACCCTGTTGCGATCGAGCGGGTCGTAGAGACCCTGGAGAATGCGCGGCGTGAGCGACGAACGATCTTCATCATCGGAAACGGAGGGAGCGCCGCCACCGCCTCGCACATGGCGAACGACCTGCAGAAGCTTGCTTCTCAGGGCAAGGATGTGGCATTCCGCGCCATCGCGCTGACCGACAACGTTCCCCTGCTCACCGCGTGGGGAAACGATGAGGATTACACCGCCGTATTTGTCCGTCAACTGGAGGCGCTGGCACAAGCCGGGGACCTGTTGATCGCGATTACAGGCAGCGGCAACTCACCGAACATCATCCGCGCGATGGAATGGGCAAAGAATGCGGGACTGAAGACGATTGCACTCCTTGGGTTCGAGGGGGGAAGAGCAAGAAGCATTGCCGATCACGTGTTGTTATTCCCCGAGGATCACTATGGACGAATAGAGGACGCACACATGATCCTGGAGCACATGATCGCCAATTATCTTGCCGACCTACCTTGAAAAAAGGACGCTAATCGAGTAACAAATACGCACACACTGGGGCCTTAGCTCAGCTGGGAGAGCGCTTGCATGGCATGCAAGAGGCCAGGGGTTCGAGTCCCCTAGGCTCCATCCGTTCAACGACCCCCTCTACACCCGCCACCTGGAGGAAGCATAAAGGAGGAGTCTTCGAGATGCTGAGCAGATGTGTCGTTATCGTGAAGGCCAGAGAACCCTTCCTCCTGTGGCTGCAGCCTCTTCACGAATCTGCTAGCATCACGCTCGATCAGGTTAACGAGGATACCACTGGATCACCTGAATGCGGTTGTTTCCAGGAACGTAAGGGTCAAACCTTCATTCTTAGGATTTCATCGTTTCATGAACACGCTTCGCGATCACACTGACAGTCGAGTACAGCAGTCCTACATGGTCCACCACTTCTCTGGAATTCGGGGGACACATACCTTATCTCCGTGGGAAGTACGATCTTCGTCTGAGAAGAACACATCCATTCGGCGAACACCGCGCTGTGTAACATGGTGCGGATAGTCAGGAACAACAACACGACCAATTCGAGGCATGCGACGATTGTGTCATACGAGAACAGATAAGACAACGTCACCGATGCTTTCTTCTCTGAGGTCACAGTCAGAGGTTCTCCGGACAGTTCGAATTACGGTATGTGTCCCCCAAACTCCAATATTGAGCCTCAGTATAGGTTTGTAGCTGCTTTGCATCAAGACGCGTCTTGCGGCTGTTGATTTCTGCCTCTGCTAGCATGAACCGTATAGCTCCGCTAGGTTGGCTCATCTTGGCCGCGGCTGCCAGTTTCGCTTTCAAACAGCATCCCTCTATAATGGAAGCAAGGAGGTGCGAAATGAAGAGAGCTCTGCTTTGCTTGGCGGCGTTGGTACTTGTCGCACCATACGCCTGGAGTGATTGTTGCAACAACGACAGCCCGGAGTGTGCGTGTTTCGTGGATGGGGGTGCTTGGGATCCAACCGGAATGACAATTCAGGACGTCGCAATTGCCACCCTGGGCACCCAGGAGTCGTGCGTAAACGAAGGTGGCAAACCGTTCTATCAGATGCGTCTTGGCTCCAACAGTACCGATGAGGCGCAACTATGGGCCTGCTTTCTGGAGAACACGCCGCACACCACCGTCTACGACCCGGACGCTTGGTGTTCTGAAACGATCTCATACTGGCATCGCGAGGCTGGGATCCCGTACAGTGGAGGTTACCAAAGCACTTGGGATATTCACTGGCAGCGCCCGAATACCGAGGCGATCCGCACTTTTTATATGGTAGAGGAAGCCAGTGGGGGGAGGGGGCGGTGGATCGACTGGTGGGAGTTAGATTACGGGGACTTCCAACCCGGCGTCAATGCCCCGGTTCCTGGTGCATACGTTCTGATAAGGAAGTACGAGGACGGCGAATGGAACGGCAAGAGCCACAGCTTGATGATCAACGAGATGACCATTCACCAGGACGTGTTTGGTGAAGTCCTTCGGGTCGAGGCAACGCTCCTCGAGGGCAATGCTGGTCCGGGTCCGGGAGAAGTCAGCGCATCCGCAGTGTTTGACGATCTTCTGTCTCTAACCCCGGCGGGCAGTGATTCCATCGGTTCTCAGCACAAGAAGATCCTCGGCTTTGGGATCGATCTCGACCGAACAGGCGCTCCCATCTACGATCCGGCCAAGCTACACTACGTCCGCCCTGCCCCGCACGAACGGATAGTGAAGACCAGAGAGGTTGAGGTGAGAGATCCCTTCTGGAAGGAGTACTATGCCCCTCTGATTCCCAGACTGATTTCGTATGCCAAGAAGGTGCGTCCAGGATGTCCTGTCAAGTGTTCATCCGAAGTGATCAAGGCAAACGCGATACCAGATGGATATGGTGTCTACTGGAGCTTCCCGAAGAATATCGACGACCTGGAGCCTCAAGGGGTGGAGATCATGATTGACCTCTTGGACGAGCACCCCTTGCCAATTATCGGCATAGAGTTGGGCTGGGGAGGAGGATACATACCGCAGGGTTACCAAGTTCAGTGGGCAGGAGCTGCCCGTCGCTTCTGGGAAGCTACTGTGCCACAATTCGACCCAGGAAAACTGCCTCCCAGTTCTAAGTTCTTGCTCCCCGTGCCGATCACATTTAGCAAGTCTGGGACAGCTGTGCGCTATGTGAGGCTGTTCTTCCCGCGCGGTACTTTTCGACGCGAAGCTCGGTTGGAAGTGCTGCGGTTTGTCTACAATTGGGGGCCAGGGAAGGATACAGAATACAATCCATGAGGTGATAGATTGAATTCGGGGGACACATACCTTATCTCCGGGTCTTGGGACCTGGCTTTCGCTTGCGGAGGAAGCGACCTGTTAGCGCCTCGGCTAGATTCACGAACGACTCACCTCCCAACGGCCGACCGGTGCGCGTGTGGAGCTGTAGTTCCTCGATCCCATCGGGTTGGGAGGAAAGGATGCTTTCCAGTCATCGATTCCCGCAAGTGGGCCCAGACTGTGCACAAGAGGATCTTTCTCCATGAGTCCCATCGACCACCATGCGCTGGACCATTGGTAGTCCCACGGCGAAGCCCCCAGACCAGCAAGAACCCTATGGCAGCGTCTTTTAGTCACACGTCACCACGGAACGGCGAACGAACGCATGTTAGGTACAGTTCCCCGGGCTCTCCGACCCTGATGCGCTGTCGATTTCGGTTTGCGAGGGTCTCGACTTCCGCATACCGATCCTCCTCCTCACAACCGTGGATCAAGACCGATTTTCATCTTATCCCTTGGTCCAGTTTTCGGGTGAAGATCTTTGACTCACTGATCTAGAGACGCGAATGGACAAGCCGCCGTCCTTGATGGTATACTCCGTGCATGGGTGAGTATGAAAAGCTGTACGAGCATGTCATACTTCGGCGTTCGGACGCGAACGTCCCATTTGCCGGGTTGTGTGAACTTCTTAAGAGACTCGGATTCGAGGAACGCATCAAGGGCGACCATCACATCTTCACGAGGAGCCAAGTAGGAGAGATCCTCAATCTGCAGCCGGAGAACGGCAAGGGCAAACCTTACCAGGTGAAGCAGGTGCGTGGAGTGATCCTGAAGTATAATCTGACCTTGGAGGATTGATCATGAATACGAAGTACGAAATCATCATCTTCTGGAGCACAGAGGACAATGCGTTCGTTGCTGAGGTCCCAGAACTTCCAGGTTGCATGGCTGACGGCAATAGTTATCAAGAGGCTCTTTCGAATGCCGAACAGATCATTCAGGAATGGATCGATACTGCAAACGAATTGGGTAGACCCGTGCCGGAACCAAGGGGCCGACTCGCCTATGCCTAGGAGATCGGGATTGGGTTCTCTCTCCCGAATCAGCTCTTGGCAGACGCTTTGATGCGCAGGGGGCGTACGTGCCATACTTCAACGAAACTGCCAACGAATGCGTTCTACATTCAGTCTCCCAGGCTCCACAGAAAACAGGAACCCCGGTTGTAGGCAGCTCTTCCGCGCACGCCTGCGACACTCCCGAAAAGGAGACATCCCGAAAGGCCCACGCCATCAGCACTTTGGGGTTCGAGTCCTCTAGGCTCTCCCGCCTTGAAGGAAGATCGGCCATTCTCGTAAGCGCGAATCAAGGTCGCTATTGATCTCATCCCTTCTCCGGTTTTGGGGGTGAGGTCACGCAGCTTGACTTAAATGCGTTGTGTACGCCCGTCGCTGCTCGGCAGTGTTTTCCGCTTCGATTCGCTCAGACTTTCTGAGCCTTCTTGGCCTTCTTCGCGGCACGCTTTTCTTTGATGGATTTCTGAGCTGTCTTCTTGTCGCTCTTTTTTTGCTTGTCGCTCGACTTAGCCATAGCAAGCCTCCTGTGAATGAGGAAGTGTCGTTTCGATGTGGATATAGATGGTACCGCATCTGAGTGCTGGAAAACAGTTCCCTATTGCGCAGAAGGGTTTGCCCATCAATGATTGTCCCTATCTCTTTCGAGAAGACCCACTGATCAGGCAGAGACGGCGCTTTGTTCAACAAGAAACCGCTTGATCCGGAATAGCGCAAACGGAAGCGGTTCGCGACACGCCCAACTTTTGAGGTGCTGTTTGAGGGTGTCAACCATAGCTACAGCCTGCAAGGAGGCACGCCTGTCCTAGGCTCTCGCGGCGTGTTGAGCCAATCGTTGAGGGTTACGTCTTCGCCTATACCAAGTAGGCCAAGCCAAGACCCACGGCAAGGATCAAGCCGAGGGCCGGGAGGATCGACTTCTGAACTGCCCCGGGATTGCCGGAGAGTTAAATTCTTGAGAGGATGGAGTCATGACAAGAACAAGCAGGTATTCCCCAGAGGTGCGCGAGCGGGCGGTGCGGATGGCGCTGGAGCACGAGTACGACTCTCAGTGGTCGGCGATCGTCTCGATCGCGAGCAAGATCGGCTGTTCACATGAGACGTTGCGGAAGTGGGTTCGCCGGACCGAGATCGATACGGGTCGGCGTGGAGGCCTGACGAGCGATGAGTGGGCTCGAATCAAGGAACTTGAGCGGGAGAACCGCGAGCTTCGGCGGGTGAACGAGATCCTCCGCAAAGCATCGGCTTTTTTCGCCCAAGCGGAGCTCGACCGGCGACCGAAGAGATGACGTCATTCGTCGATGAGCATCGAGAGGCCTACGGGGTCGAGCCGATCTGTGCGGTGCTGCCGATCGCCCCGTCGACCTACTATGAACAGAAGGCTCGCCAGGCTGATCCCTCGCGGCTGCCGGCGCGTGCCCGTCGCGACGCCGTCCTGTGCGAGGAGATCGAGCGAGTCTGGCTTGAGAACCGCCGGGTCTACGGCTCCCGCAAGGTCTGGCGTCAACTGCAACGAGAGGACATCGAGGTAGCTCGCTGCACGGTAGAGCGTTTGATGCGTAGGTTAGGCCTCGCGGGGGCCGTTCGGGGACGGAAGCCTCGGACCACGATCCTCGACGAGGTGGCAGCGCGTCCGGCGGACCTGGTGCAACGTGACTTCACGGCCACTCGACCAAACCAGCTGTGGGTGGCAGATCTGACCTACGTGGCAACCTGGACAGGCTTCGTGTACGTCGCGTTCATCATCGACGTGTTCTCGCGGATGATCGTAGGCTGGCGTGTGTCGCGATCACTGCGCAGGGATCTTGCTCTCGATGCACTGGAGCAGGCTCTCTACGCTCGTCCCGACAGCGAGCGTCTCGTGCACCACAGCGACCGGGGTGTTCAGTACCTGTCCATATGCTACACGGAACGCTTGGCTGAATCGGGCATCGAGTCCTCGGTGGGCAGCGTCGGCGATTCGTACGACAACGCGCTTGCGGAAACGATCATCGGCGTGTACAAAACGGAGGTGATCCATCAGTTGGGACCTTGGCGCAACGTTGACCACGTCGAGTTCGAGACCCTCGACTGGGTAGATTGGTTCAACAACCGGCGGCTGCTTGAGCCGATCGGCAACATCTCACCAGCCGAGTTTGAGGAGGTATACTATCAGAGACAGCAGGCTCCGGTCATGGTGCCCGGACTCAATCAAAACAGCCTCCGGAAAAGCCGGGGCGGTTCAGAACCTCGATAGTGTGGCGCACCACGCAGGGGCACTCTCCACCAGAGCTCGCGACGTTCTAGACAGCGAGTGAGGCCGAGTAAGGTGCCACCCGTCTACACTAGGGTCAACGGTAGGGACTGCATAGACGGCGATTCACCTAGCTACTTCGCGCGCCAATCACGTACTACAACACGACAGACCACCTACAAGGCGTCAGGAGATGCCCCATTAACTTAGCCTTTCCACCTCGACCGTGGATGGCATTCTTCTCGATGCGTGGTCGCTCGTCATCATGAAACCGCTACCGAACGCGTCCCAGGTACAGTCCCCAAGGCCCCACAGAAATCCGGAACCGTGGTTGTAGTCTTCGGAATTCTGATGGGGTCAGACCTTTATTCTTGATTCTTCTTCGCCTCGTCAACACGTTTCGCAATGATACTGATAGTCGAGAAGTGCAACCCCAGGGAATCTCCCACTTCTCTGAGCGTGTAGTGATAAACTCGTACGGCTTGATGAATCCGCTCATTGCGGGTTGCCTCATCAGAGATGCCCGAGAACAGATCTTCCAGGCTCGGTCGAGCAGCAAAGCGTTCTCCCCTTCGAATCTCTGGGTCAACAGGCTTCTCCGCAAGCAGGGGCTGCAGTTGCTTCATGAATGTATCGGTTCCCAAGAACATCCCCGCTTGCAGTTCTTCCCACACATCGACCTCTTTCCCTTGGTGCACAAATTGGCGGTATGCACGTACTGCACGCGACCGCTCTGGATCAAACTGCGAGAGGACCCAATCGACCGTCAAGAACTCAGGTACGTCACTCTGGCCTGACGTTGCCCGATAGCTGTCCCACGGCCAATCCAGCACACTTCGAACCATCTTCGCACGAACTGGATTTAGCACAATGTACCGGGCCAGCTCCAGCAGATGGCTTTCCTTCTCCACAAGAATCGCCTTGAAGCGCCCTTGAAGAAGATGCCCAACCCGTTTGTGCCGACGGTTGAACCACTGTGTATAGACACCATTGAGCAGATGCATCCCACGAGACAAGTTGGCTTCCGGCGTTTCGATGAGCAGGTGATAGTGGTTCGTCATCAAACAGTAGGCATGACAGATCCAACCGTATCTTGCAACCACATCACCGAGCATCTCAAGGAATCGGGACCGATCCCTGTTGTCGAGGAAGATATCCTCACGTGCGTTTCCCCGACTGGTGACGTGGTAGACAGCACCTTCGTATTCCACTCGCAGCGGCCTTGCCATGATGCCGTCAGTATAGCACAAGCAAGATCAAAAATAAAGGTCTGACCCTAACAAACGCTAACAAACGCACTGGGGATCGATGGAGTAGCTGAAGCGGTAAAAGACAACTTTCACTGCTTGGTTTGCTTAGCCGATCAATAACAAGAGACCAATAGCCAGCAGAACCACCAATCCTGCCACAATTATCCAAATTGACATCGTGCACCTCCTCTGTTCTTTCTTCCAGAATTCAGTCAGACAGATTATCAAAAAAGTGCTTCATCTTCTACCGGTACTCCTGGAACACCGCACGGCCTTCTTTGCTCAGACGGACCGTTGATGTAATGTGCCGTATAATCGCTATTAGCCAGCACCACCGGAATACCGATTGACAGCGAGCTGGCATGAATTCGTGTCGAAAGGAGAGGCTCATCGTGCCATCTGTGAATGAAGTTCTGAAGAAGCTCAAGGAAAGGGCCAAGCCTGAGAATATAGAGGGGATGGCCAAGTACGGGATGACGAGAGACAGGAGGCTTGGCGTTGCGGTCCCGGAGATGCGGAAGATCGCGAAACAGAGAGGGAAGGAGCACCAGCTAGCCTTGGATCTGTGGAGGACCGGGATACCCGAAGCGATGATGGTCGCATCGATGGTAGACCCCGCTGAAGCGGTCACCGAGGGGCAGATGGAAGACTGG
>JAUWNQ010000107.1 GCA_030612565.1 Candidatus Bipolaricaulota bacterium
TATCGTATTCGGCAAGTTTACTTGCAACATCATCGGATGAGAGGTCGAGGTTGATCTGGGAAAAGGGATCGATAGCAGGCGGGATGATATAAGTAGGTATCGAAAGCTCGGGTTTCTTGAATGATTCCGAGGAGACGATCATCGCATCATAACAGGCTATGAGGGGCTTCAAGGTCTCCCAGACCTCTTTATTGGGGGCGGAGGGGTCTATATGACAACGCCAGATCCACGGCCGGCTCTTCTTTCGGTACTGGAGCATGGGGAGTGGCTGAGGATCATGAACGATTACCGCATCGTGAAAGATCGGAGTATAACGGGCGAACGTCTCGTTCACGGAGAAGTACGTTGCCAGCGCTTCTTGCGTTAGTTCCCCCTCTTCACCCTGTATCCCGTTGTGAATCTTCTTAGTCATTCGAAAGAGGTCTGGTTCCCCGTACAACAAGCTCCAGTCTGCATCCAGCCCCATCTCGTTCATCAATGGGACGATCGTTTGCAGCATCTCCGCTACACCACCCCCGTGATAGGTGGCGTTTATATGTAGGACACGCTGATCACGAAGCGGTTGGGCCGCTGCATGTATCTGTGCAACGGTCTCTTCTCCGATGATTTCGATGTAATCTTCTAGCCTCATCCACTCCTCCTGCCGTGTGTTTATGGGAGAAATCATACTCACATCCCTATGATGATCAAGGGAAGGCCTTGATCTCTCGTGGTTTTCCCGCTGCCAAGAAGGAGCGTGCCTCTTCCCTATCCAACGGTAGATCTATGGGTCAATGGCTTATCCCCTTCCGGCAAGATATGTGTCGGCTCTATCGGACCACGCATCCCCGGGGTGAGATCAAAGGAGAACCTTTGACCGTGATAGTGTACAGAGAATCGCAAACGGCGCCAACTTTCGGGGAGCACAGGCCAGGCGCGTGGTCCTTCTGGGGTGATCTGCAGGCCGCCGAACCCGCGGACCAGGGCCTGCCACACGCCCCCTGCCGAGGCGGCGTGGATCCCGTCCTGCGTATTCCCACGGCTGTCCTCCAGATCGACGAGGGCGGCACGCAGGAAATGCTCGTAGGCGCTCTCGACCTTTCCAACCTTGCACCCCATAATGGCTTGTATACTCGGCCCGAGAGAGGAACCGTATCGATGATCTGTGCGTGATTCATAGTACTCCCAGTTGGTTCGCAAGGTCCGTTCATCGAACTCCATGGGGAGAAGGAAGAGGAGCATGAGCACATCCGGTTGTTTGATGGCTTGCGCCTCCTTCGTCCTCTTGGGTCCCAAAATGTCGTAGACAGAGCGTGTGCACGGCTCCAAGGAGGAAAGATCGATATCCTCAAGCGAGAAGTAGCCGTCGAACTGCTCGATGAGACCGGTTTCTTGATCGTACAAGAGTTCTATGCGATCAGCGATCTCTCCCCATCCTTGGATCGTCTCTTCGGTGAAGCCGAGCTTCTGTCGAAGTTGGTCCGCTTGCTTCGGAGAGTGATTCATGAGCCAGGACCAGGCATCTTTTCCTGCTTTAAGGTTCCAGCGGGCCAGTGCGTTCGTGAACGCGTTGTTATCCACATTGTCGTGATATTCATCCGGGCCGATCACATGGCGGATGACGTAGCGTTCCCTCTCGTTCTCGTATTCGAGGCGGCTCGCCCAGAATTGGGCCGTGCTCAGGACGATCTCGGCCCCAAAATCTTGCATGAACGCATCATCTTCACTTGCTTTCCAGTACTGCCACACGGCGTGGGCGACATCGGCACTGATATGGTGTTCAAGCGTTCCGCAGAGGATCGGGATCGGGGAGCCATCCTTATCAGGCACCCAGCGGGGGGTGACCTCGCGACCGTCCGTGGCGCTCTCCCACGAGAACATCGCCCCTTCGTATCCGGCCTGACGCGCCTTCTCCCGCGCTCCTGTAAGGGTGTGGTAGCGGTAGAGGAGGAGGCGACGGGCCACCTCGGGTTGGGTGAGTGCAAAGAAAGGGAGGATGAAGGTGTCGGTATCCCAGAAGACGTGCCCCCGGTAGCCGAATCCGGAGAGGGTCTTAGCGGGGATGCTCGTTCGCTCTGTGCGCGGAGCGGCGATGAGGAGGTGATAGAGGTTGAAGCGTACCGCTCTCTGAGCCTGTTCGTCTCCCTCGATCATCACGTCGCAGTCCTCCCAGAGCCTGGACCACACCTCCCGGTGTTCTCTCATGATGGTGGCGTACCCTTTATCTCTGGCCTCTTCTAGTTTCAGCAAGGACGCCTTGACCGGGTTCTCCTCTTCGAGAGATGTGAAGACGGTGGTCAGTTTGACAACCACGGCGGTCTGTCCCCTGTGTAGATGACACGTTAGATAGAGACCTGGGCACGCTCCTTCTTGCGTGTGGATCTTCCCCTCTGGAATGCCCTCTAACACGAGTTCTGTAGCCATTCCTAGTTCGGTCTGGGATGAGCGTGTGCGTGTTCCAAGGTAGATCGTTCGGGGATCCGGCGATCCCTGGGAAAGCCCTTCCCAGTGGAGGAGCCCCACCTCGGGGAAGGGAGGGATGCCTGGGTTCTCCGACTTTCCGTCGAGCCATGTTCGGAGTTCTACCTCTCCATCGAAATCGAGCGCGGTGACCGCGTACAACTGGACACAGAGGTGCGGTTCGGCCATGGAGGCGAACCGCATCGTCTGGATCTCCACGGTCTGCCCCTGTGAACTCCTCCATTGCACCCTCCGCCTCAAGATCCCGTCGCGCAGATCCAGAGTCCGTTCATGCAGAAGGACCTCCCCTTGACGAAGCGAGAAGGGCTCTTCCTCGATAAGGAGGTGAACGCAGGTCCAATCGGAGGCGTTTGCGAGCTCCGTATGGAAGATGGGTACTGCATCGTAGAGACCGTTCAGCAGAGTAGCGGGAATATCATTAGGGTATCGCTCCTCCAGGCTCCCCCGCGTGCTCAGGTATCCATTCCCCACGGTGAAGACCGTCTCGAATCGATTCTGCCTGGTTGGATCGAATCCCCTCTCCTCGACCAACCATGGGGTTGCATTATCTTGCTCTTCCTTCAGTCGGTGGAGTAGACACTCGTAGGAGATCCCTTCCAGAGACGGGAGGATAAGATCGGGACGTACGTTGTAGAAACGATCCCTTGGGCCGAGGGCGACCGCCCACATGCCGGCCGCCTGCGCCCCTTCGATACCTGCGGGGGCGTCCTCGATGACCAGGCACTCAGATGGAGGGATACCTAGTTGCGCGGCAGCATATAGGAAGAGATCGGGAGCGGGCTTGCTCCTTGCGCCACTGTTCCCACTCGCGAGGACATCGAGCTCGTCTAGAATACCCAGACTAGAAAGGACCGTCTTAGCATTGCGGGACACGGTGGCCACGGCGATTCCTATCCCTCCCTTCTTCAGAGCTGCGAGCAGGGCACGCACCCCTGGAAGGAGGTCGCGGGGGCCGATCGTGCGGATCATCTCGCGGTAGTAGCTGGCCTTGAGTGATGCAAGTCTTTCGGCTTCTTCC
>JAUWNQ010000027.1 GCA_030612565.1 Candidatus Bipolaricaulota bacterium
GTCGGCTGCGGTAACAACGAGGGAGGTGCTGCACTCGGATGACCCTTGCGCGATGGCGATGACGTTGATCCGGGCCCGGCCGAGGGTCCCAAAGAGGCGGGCGGCGACCCCCGGTGTGCCGCGCATACCAGCGCCGACCACGGTCACGACGACGACATCATCGAGGGACCAAATCCGGTCGATATCCCGGCGTGCGAGTTCATGTTCAAGCTCCTCCTCCAGGGTGCGGATGACATGCGTGACAGCGCTCGTGGGAATGACGAAGCAGATCGACTGCTCCGACGAGGCCTGCGAGATCATCAGCACGCTTGTCCCCTGACTGGCGACCGCGGCAAATGTGCGTGCCGCAATCCCAGGGACGCCGATCATTCCCCTCCCCTCCACGGTTACCATGCTCAAGTGATGGATGGCGGTGACGGCCTTAACCGTGCCGTGCGTGTTCCTCGATTCCCGGACGATGCGGGTGCCGGGCCGCTCCGGGTGAAACGTGTTCTTCACCCACAGTGGGATCTCCCGCTCGATCACCGGCCGGATCGCGCGTGGGTGGAGGACCTTCGCCCCGAAGTAGGCTAGCTCGCCGACCTCGCTGTAAGAGAGTATGGGGATCACGCGAGCATCGGGGACGATGCGGGGATCGGCGGTCATCACCCCGTCGACATCGGTGAACGTCCAGACCTCGTCGGCGTTTAAACAGTCCCCTAGAATGGCGGCGGTGTAGTCACTCCCTCCTCGCCCGAGCGTCGTCGTCACCCCGTCCTCGGTCGCCCCGATAAACCCGGCCAAAACAGGGATCGCCCTCCGCTCAAATAGCGGAGTCAATAGCGCTGTGACCCGAGCGCGGGTCAGTTTCATGAGCGGCACCGCGTTCTGGAAGGTCCTGTCGGTGACGATCAGGCGAGTAGCGTCGAGCTCCTCGCTCTCTTCTCCCATTAGGCGCAGGAGGGCAGCGAGGATACGGGCGGAGACCCGTTCGCCGAGCGAGGTAACGGCGTCCATAGCCCGCGGGGTCACCTCGCCGAGGACACGGATGCTGTGGCAGAGTGTGGTGAACTCGGAGAGACATTCGTCTACGCGCCTCAATAGGTTAGAGCGCTCCATCCCTTCAGGAAACAAGGAATCTATCACTCGATGATGGTGGGCCTGCAGCTCGGCAGCGACGGTGCGGTATGTATGATCGTCCCCATTGGCGGCGGTCAGCGCCCCGCGGGTCAGTCCGTCGGTCACCCCGCTCATTGCCGAGACAACGACGACCGCCCCGTCCCGTTCTTTATTCTCCTTCGCAACGATCTTGGCGACCTGGGTGAGCGCGTCAGCACTCCCGACAGAGGTCCCACCAAACTTCATGACAAGAGGGCTCATCCCAGTTCCTCCTTGCGCTCGATTCGCTTTGCAAGCTCGATGGTGTCTCCCAACACGCCCGCCGCGGTCACCTGCGGACCGGCGCCCGGACCGGAGACGACGAGTGGGTACGACGCATACCGCTCAGTATGGAAGGAGACGGCGTTCTCCGGGCCTTGCAGCCCCCCAAGTGCACTCTCCTTCTTCACTTCCTCCACCCCGACCGCTCCCCCAGTCGGACCGATGCGAGCCACGTAGCGAAGGACCCGTCCCCTCGACCGTGCTCCTCTAATCCGATGGGCGTAATCCTCATCGAGTGTAGCGGCAGCAGAGAGGAATCCGTCCACGGAGAGCAAAGCAAGATCTGGGTGGTAGAGCGGCTCAACGGTGATCTCGCCCTCATCGATCGGCCAGTCAGCGGTACGGGCGAGGATGAGCGCCTTGCGGACGACGTCTTGTCCACTCAGGTCCTCACGCGGATCGGGCTCGGTGTACCCCAAGGCGCGGGCCTGTGTAATGGCAACCGAATAGGGGGTGCCGCGCATGAGCTGCGTGCAGAGGTAGGCGAGCGTCCCGCTTAAGACGCCCTCGATCGAAGTGATTCGATCGCCGGTCGCGAGCAGGTTACGGAGGGTAGAGATGATCGGAAGGCCCGCCCCAACCGTCGCCTCGTAGCGCAGAAGAGGGTGCGCGAAGAGCGGTTCTGCCTCGGCCCACGGACCAGTGAGAGGGAGCTTGTTGGCGAAGACGATTCCGCATCTGGCCGCGAGGGCCTCTTTCAGGAGGGGGACCGTCTTCGCGGAGGCCGTTGCGTCGACGAGTATCATCCCCGGTTGGAGGTAGGAATCGATCTCCCTGAGCGGCAGAGCCCCGTCCAACCCGCCGAACGATCGCCCCGCGGCCTTCGCTCGTTGGGCCTCCGTAAGGAGAAGGTCCGTTAGACCTCCACGGTCAAGGAGGGCGCCGGTACTATCCGCCAATCCAACGATGGTGAAACGGATGCCCGCCTCTCGCTGCAACGCCTCTCTGATAGAGAGGATCTGTTGCAAGAGCGCACCCCCTACCCTTCCCATACCCAGGAGGACCAAAGGAACCTCCTTGATCTTTCGGCCGGCCTCATTCACTCTCACGGTGACCTCCCAGCTATTTCCCTTCGCCTTCACGCCAAAAAGAAAGACCACAGGCATATGCCCGCAGTCCTCTGCGCCGCTCTATCTATGGTAAGACAGAGCTGGCTAAACCGGCGTCGTGTAAATACCGCGAGAAAGGGTGTCGACAAGGTCGACCATCAGCGTAACCCTTTTCTTCCCCCCTCTCGCTTCGATCATGTTGGAAACAGCATACAGGGGATTCTCCCTTTCGTCAAGAGGAAGAGGTGGCAAGGGCGAGGTGTGATCGCATGCTAAGCAAGAATAGCTCTACTTCCTGCAGACAGTGGGCTTAAGTTCCATCTGGTTGCACCGGTTCATTGCGTAGTTCTGAGGAGCATGGTATGAAGATTACGACAACGCACATTCTGATGATGTTTCTATCCATTGTGGTCGGCGTTGCGCTGATCTATGCCGGGCTGTTTGCGGGCTGGGGATTGGTTTGGGCGCCGGGAGGAACCTTCTTTGTCGCTATAGGCGTGGGAGCAGGATTGCTGACGTTGGCGTGGAAACTTTCAGGGCGAGTGGGTGCTATCTTGCGACGGCCGCTGGTCAGCATTCTGATCCTGGGTACCATATTGATGCTGATGGCCTTGACCGTGTACCTGGGAATCGTCGTGGTGCTTAGGAGAGGCTGGTCTGGGAGGGGCGGCTGGAGCGCCGCGAGGGGCTCTTCTTGCTGAACATCCGGGGAAAAGATCTCTTGCAGCGGACGCGGGAGTCTCTGGAGAGAACCCTGGCCGATGCTAAAGGAGGGGCGACGGTGGACTTTCTGGCGGTGGGGCTGGAAGAGGTCTTGGAGATCCTCGGTGAACTGACCGGGGAGAATCTCTCAGAAGAGGCCATCGATCGAATATTCTCTAACTTCTGTGTGGGGAAGTAACCACTACTTATACACTTAATTTCAATCTATGGCTTAGTTGTCGACTGATGCCGGACAATTTGCCGGTAAAATTTGCGATTAATTACCCAAATATTGGCATCCTCTTCCGCTTGTAACGTCTCTGAGCCCTGCTCCATCGGTGTAAACTCAATCTGATAATCGCTCGCCTTGGGCTTGCCCAATGCCTTCCATCGCTCGTAAATTTCGCGTAGCTCATGGTAAAGTTTCTCGTCCCCGCACAATCGGATCTTCTCCTGCTTATACTGGATGGCAATAACCCCCCTTTCTTTGTCCCAAAGCCCTAATCCTCGATAGTAGAAGGCACGAGCGTCGGCAAGAATGAGAAAATAAGGAAAGCCATAGCTCAGCCAATCCCCTATCCTCTCTACTTCTTCGTATATCTTGGCCAATCCGGGGAATAGAGGATACTCTTTACCTTCCTCTTCGATCTCCCCCTGAGGAGGCGCAGACCAGAGCTCGGCATTGAGCTCACCTTGAATCGTGATCGTCGGACCATACCAGGATATCCCGACGACTCGGCCAAAGATCTTCCCATCGGCCCGCCATATCCTGGTTAGGGGAGCATAGGTCCCCCCATGCCGGAGCGGCACCAACATGAAACCGTTGGGAGCCAGTTGATCTACCCAATGGGGGGAGATATCGGGGCAGCCGATGTCCACCTCGATGCGGTCATAAGGGGCATGCTCCTTATGACCGTAGAACCCATCTTGAGCTAAAAGATGGATGCCCCCATAGCCCGCTTCTGCAAGCACGGCGTGGCGCTCCTGGATAAGGCCCGGCTGCCAGTCCAAGGAGGTGACCAGCTCTTGCTCCCCCACCATCTCGGCGATCAGGGCGGTGCCATAGCCACTGCCGGTTCCGATCTCCAGAACCTTCATACCCCTCTTTAAGTCAAGCAATTCAAGTTTCATAACCGTCAGGGCCGGTTGCGATGAAGAGGAGGGGAAAGGGCTTGCCCGGATCAAAAGCCCCTCATCGGAGTAGATCTTCTGTAATGACTCAGGGTCGGGGTGTTGGTGATCAAAAGGTCTCCATCTCCACCGCTTGCCAAAACACTCCACATTTCCCTTCTCGTCCTGTTCATTCCACCCTCTCAGGAACCGATGTCTTAGGACGCGGCGAAATACATCCTCGACTTCAGGGCGATCGATCTTGAGTTCTGCAATATAATGCTCTAGAAATCTTTCCATCACGGCATGTAACCCTCCTCCAAGATCTCTTTCCAATCATTTATTATGGGCTCCCACATTGGAAGGTAGGCTTCACGGAAACGAGCTTGCTCTTCTTTAGTTAGAATATTCTCACAGAGTTGCTCACCCAGGTCGGCATATGTATACCCCAGATCTCTATATAGGTCGAGAATTTGATCGATTTTGGCGGAAGCCAAATTCATATCGATCTCCTTTACGGCCATGATCTGTTCAAATTCTGATTCCAAACGAGTCAGTTGCGAACGGTTATCGAGGAATTTCTCGTGGTATTGTTTCCTTAACTCCTTGATCATTTTTACTTGAGACTCCGTAAGCCCGATTTCACGTGCAAGTGTAAGGTGCCAAGTGAACATGTTAGGAGGTGGGAATGGGGTGCCGCTTAAGAGGGTTCCCCCTTCAGGATTACCTGGCGCATCGCGATGCCTTTGGAAAGCGGTGAATTGCAGTTCCGAGAGTATAGTATACGCCACTTGATGTACCTCCACAAACATGTGGCCTATATCTCGGTATATCGCAAGATCTTTGTCAACTGTCCCCTTCACTCCTTCATAATCATCCGTCCGTAAGGTGTTCTCATATTCCAATGCCGTGTGAATGAACTGTGCATGGCAACGTTCGCTCTGAACATCATGCGCATCTTTGCAATGCAGCCCAGCGGATGCTGTTCCACGATTGTCCCAGTTACCGCCAGCTTGCATCGTTCACCTTTCCTCTCATATTGACACGCGTACTCTTGCATGCTATAGCTATGAAGCTCCCCGATCAAGTTCACCTGGCTCGACCGCTTCCTGCAGTTTCATCGCGACAAGGCTGGGCGCTGGATTCCCCTCCAGGACCTTGATGCTGCCACCGAGAACCGGGGTCAGGAATTGCACCCCGACAGCGCTGATGGTAAGCTGATCACACGACCGGGTTGTTTTGCATCGCACACCGGTGAAGTGGAAGGAATAAGTCATAGTGTTAGGCAGAAGGTCTAACCAAGCACGCGTGCCACGCACGCATGCGGAAGGAGAAAATGACCGGGAACCTGTTCGACGAGGTGCGGAGCGCTTGTCAGGCGGTCGCCGAGAGGGCCCTGCAGGTGCGCATCGATTACGATCGCCTGGCTTCCTATGCCGCGGCGCTCCCCTTGGAAGAGGTGGCGCGCCCCACGATCGATCCGACCTGTCATTACATCGGGCATGGAGAGGAGACTCTCTCCTTCTTCGTCGTCCTCGATACGATCAACTTCGGATCGGGGTACTTCCCTCATCTCCAAAAGCGCCTTGGGATGTCCGGCTACTTCACCATCGCCTCCTTTCTCGCCGATCACTACAAAGAGAACGGACCGTTCTCCGCGCAGGCGCTCGTAGGACTGACCACCTCTGATTGTGCGCGGATCTTCGTGCAAGACCTCGCCAATCTACCCATCCGCGAACTGCTGGAGTGCTTCGCGCACGCGTTGAACGACCTCGGTCGGTTCCTCCTCGACCGGTTCTCCGGAAGCTTCCCTTCTTTGATCGAGGAGGCGGATTCCTCTGCCGAGCGGCTCGTGCAGCTCCTGTGCGCGATGCCCTACTTCAACGATGTCGAACCGTACCACGGGATCAATGTCCCGTTCTACAAGCGCGCCCAGTTGATGGCCTCCGACCTTGCACTCGCCTTCGAGGGCGTGGGGCCAGGCAGATTCCACGACCTCGATCGATTGACGATCTTTGCCGACAACCTCGTGCCGCACGTCTTGCGCATCGATCAGGTACTCAGTTACCAGAGCGAGCTCGCCGCGCGGATAGATCGAGGAGAAGTGATCGAGGCAGGGTCCCCCGAGGAGGTGGAGATTCGGGCCTGTGCGCTCCACGCGGTCTCTCTTCTGGCCGTGGAACTGCGCAGCACAGGACACCTGATCAACGATAGGGACCTCGATTACCTCCTGTGGAATCGTGGACAGGGTCGGGCTTACAAGGCGATTCGACCGCGACATCGCACGCGCACGGTATACTACTGACAAGTATATTCTATGGCGGATGTCTAAGACACTTCCTCGCTAGGAATAATCAAGACGGTTTAGAAATTTACCTTTGGGAACAGGAGGTGAGGCTTCGGATCCGAAACGGCAAACCTCGCGAAAGAAAGCGAGGGACGCAAAGCCACGGGCCTGAGATTGGCAGCCGGGCTACCGAAGACGAGATGAAACAATGGCGATACGCGGCTCTTCTCCTTAGCGCTCT
>JAUWNQ010000085.1 GCA_030612565.1 Candidatus Bipolaricaulota bacterium
AGGCGAATCCTCCAGCGCGAACGCCTCGTCCGAGCGCAGCATCAACCCATCCAACACGGAAAGGTACAGATCGGCCGCCGGCTTTGTGCGTTCCACGTCATCGGAGCAGCGAACGCACTCGAATCGCCCTTCGAGCCCGAATCGGGATAGGTGTCCAATGACCCAATCCCGCGATGAGCTCGATGCCAGACCGAGCCTCAACCCCAAGCGTTTCGCGTCGTTAAGTACTTCCAGAACCCCTGGCAAGATCGACTCGGCAGCGATCAATCGCGCCTCATGTTTCATCTGCTCCCGATGGAGCTTCTCCCTATCGACAGGGCAAGCTAAACGTGCCTCCAATTGATCGCACGGGTCGAACGCATCCGGCGACCGGCCGATGTAGTCGGCCCAGGCATCAAGGGTCAGCGTGCACCCGTGCTGTTCAAATATCTCCTGCCACGCACGAAAGACCGGGATCTCCGTGTCGAGTATCAAGCCATCGAAATCGAATATCACCGCTTTGATCATTCCTCTCTTCTCCTCTCTATCGAGTCTCCTGATCGTTAATGTTACCCGAAATGGCCTCCCTTCGGAGCCCCCTTTCGATAAAGAAGGCTCCGTTTCATGTGTTGCACCGCGGGGGAGGATGATGTAACGTCATTTTACCATGCCGCGACGTGCCTTTGTTTTAGCGTTTGCCATCGTTTGCAGCCTCTCCCTCGCCTCCTTGGGTAGCGGGGGGATCGTTCACCTCCTGCTCGCTGGCTCGATCAACCCGGTGAGTAAGGACCTCGTCCTGCGGGCAATCGCGCAGGCCGAAGAGGAACAGGCGGAGCTCCTCGTAATCGAACTGAACACCCCGGGTGGGCTGGGGGAGTCGATGCGCGCCATCGTGATCGCCGAGCTCGCCTCCTCCGTTCCGATCGTTGTCTTTGTCGGACCTGCCGGGGCACGGGCCGCCTCGGCCGGGGTCCTGATCACCCTTGCCGCGGATGTCGCCGCGATGGCTCCGGGGACGAACATCGGCGCTGCTCATCCGGTCGACCTGATGGGAGGGGAGCAGGACGAGACGATGGCCGAGAAGATCACAAACGATGCCGTTGCCTTCGCCAAATCGGTCGCCGAGGAGCGCGGGCGCAACGTGGAATGGGCGGAGGCTGCGGTCCGCGAGTCGAGCTCGCTCACCGCTTCAGAGGCGCTCGATCAGGGGGTGATCGATCTCATCGCCGATGATCTTGACGACCTCCTTGCCCTCCTCGATGGCTACACACTCATCGACGGACGCACCCTGCACACGAGTGGACGCACAATCACCGAGATACGGCCGACCCTACGCGAACGGCTCCTCAACTACCTCGCCGACCCGAACATCGTCTACATCCTGTTCATCCTCGGCCTCTACGGGCTGATCTACGAGTTCTTCCAACCGGGGATCGGGTTCGGCCTCGCTGCAGGCGGGATATGCCTCATCCTCGCCTTTTTGGGGTTGCAGATCCTACCGGTGAGCACCGTCGGAGTGGCTCTCATGCTGTTTGGGGCGCTGTTGATGGTCCTCGATGCATTCACACCGACCAACGGAATCCTGACCACCGGAGGAGTGATCGCCCTCCTCGTCGGGTCGTTCACCCTGTTTGACATCCAAAACCGCGCTATCGGCCTCTCCTGGGCGACGGTCTTCCTCACCGTGGGAACCGTCACCGCTCTCTCCCTGTTCATCGTCTCCAAGGGGCTCCTCATCCAGCGCAGGCTCCCGGTCACCGGGAAGTACGGGATGATCGACTCAGTCGGAACCGCGAAGAGTGACCTCGATCCCGAGGGGACAGTCTTCGTGCACGGCGAGTACTGGCACGCTATCTCCGTAGAGGATGAGATCCTAAGCGGGGACAAGATCGTCGTCGAGAAGGTCGAGAAGAGTACCCTCATCGTCCGGCGCGCGCGATGAACCTGCCCTGCTGTGAAATCCGCCGCCACCCCACGTAGGACAGAAGGAGGTTCCATGAAACAGATTGCACTCTCTGTGGCCCTTGTTGCTCTGATCGTCCTGTTGGTCGGGATCTTGGTAGTTCTGATTCAAATCAACCGCCATGGGTTTACGATCAACGTAACCGGAGCTGTCTCGCTCGTCGATGCCGAGACAGGAGCGATCGGAGACGTAAACCTTGTCATGCCCGAGCCAGTGAACCTGATCGCCACCGGGCCGGGCAACGGGCCGGTCCCAACGAACGTCTCCTTCGTCTCCTGCCCAAAGTGCGGGGGGAGCATGCTCCCGATCCACTTCAACCTGTTCACCGGAGAGATCGAGTGGCGTTGCATCGACTGTGGCTACTCTAGCGAGGAGAAGCATACCTCTTCTCCTTGACAACCCCACACCAGATGATCGCCAGGATTAGTTTCTCCTCTCCCTCCCCTGCCAAAAGAGGAGACCGCTCCCAAAGTGAGAGATGAATCCCATCACGATGAGGGCGAGGTAGGGGCGCCCGAAGAGGGCCCCAAGGAAGAGCACGAAGAGACGAAGGTCTCGTTTTGCTGAGAAGCGTCCACAGGCTCCTTGAAAGGGGTTTCCCGTAGCGCAGGACGTGCTCCTTCTTGGTGTAGCTCGTAAGGAGAAACCCAGAGAGTGCGAGGCTCCCACCCACCCAAACAAGCGGACCCGTATGAAATCGCGAGAAACCGTAGGTGATCCCGATGGCAACGGCCGCGTCCCCATACCGGTCGAGTAGGGTATCGAGCCACGCCCCGAACCGGCTCGTTCGGAAGGTCAACCGCGCCACCTCCCCGTCGCAGCCATCCACGATCGAGCCAAGCTGCAACAGGACTCCCGCAGCAACAATCGCCCAGTATCCCTTGAGGGTGAAGAGGAACGCGCTCGAGAGAACGAGGAGGAAGCTCACCAGGCTGATCGCGTTCGGGGTGAGTCGCGAGAACACGAGGTGGGTAACGAGAAAGGCTGATATTCGGACCGATATCGGTCGATTGAGCAGGCGCGAAACGACCCCGTCTTCATCCGGCTTCCCCAGGCTCCTCATGAGGAGCTGGCGCCCTTCTCTCAGCGCCTGTGGTGTATCGATATCGAGCCAGGAACGCTCCTCGATGTCAACCGCGCGCAGCTTTCCCGCACGAGCCAGGCTCCTCATCCCGCCGGAGAGCGACCCATCCCCTTGCGCACGTGCCTCTCGCAGGGCTCCGAAGAGGAACGGCCAACAGAGGAAGATCCCGGTGTCTATCCCATCAGCCTTGGACAGCCCCTTCCCGATCGCAGTGATCCTCCCCTCCGTCACCCGAACGCAGGTCGCGTCCTCTCGGTCGAAGACACGATCGAGGTGGCGATCGACGAGAAGAACACACGCTCCCCCCTCCTTTTCCTCCGTTATCAGGTGTAGGATCGCTCCGGGATCGAAGAGGTGATCACACATGAGAAGGAGGAAACTCGTCTTGAGATACGGGGCACAGGAGAGGGCAGCGGTTCCGTTCCCCTCCTCCCAGTTCGGATTCGTTACCGGAGTGATCGAGAGGTGGTAGTGACGTTCCCATCTGGCAAGATAAGGCTCGATCTCTTCACCGCGATGCCCGAGGACGACGAAGAACTCGTCGATCCCCGCCTCTCTGCAAGAGAGGATCGTTCGTTCGAGAAGGGAGAGGCCCAGGAGGGGTATGAGGGGCTTGGGGCGGCCCCCATCCAATGTGAGCCGCTCTCCCTTCCCCGCGGCGAGGATCACGGCGGGGATCTTCTCGCCGTTCACTATCCTCTGCGTCCCGTCGTGGCGACCTGCGTCTCCTCTATGCCGCGAGCAAACCGGCACAGCATTTGTCGCGCGACGGAGTCCTCGTACTGCTTCACCGGGGACTTGAAGAGGTAAGCGCTCGCCTCGGCGATCGGCCCTGCAAGCCCGCGGTCGAGGGCGACCTTCGCCGCGCGCAGGGCCTCCATCACCACCCCCGCGGAGTTAGGTGAGTCCTCGACCGACAGGCGTAGATCGAGATACATCGGCACCCCGCCGAACTGCTCCGCCTCGATCCGCAAGAAACAGAGTTTGCGGTCGTTCAGCCAGGGGATGTAGTCGCTCGGCCCAACGTAGATGTTC
>JAUWNQ010000095.1 GCA_030612565.1 Candidatus Bipolaricaulota bacterium
CGCCGGCCAACTGACAGATGAGGGGAGCCGAACCGAGGTGATCGCCATTCCTCCGAAGTACGACGATAGGCAAGGTGAACTCACGATCCGACTCGATCCCTCGCTCGCCGCGGGGATGCGCGACGGTCTCGACTACCTCGAGCACTTCCCCTACGAGTGCACCGAGCAGATCGTCAGCCGCTTTCTCCCGAATGTCCTCACCTATCGCGCCCTACTCGATCTGAATATCGATGACCCAGAGCTCTCGGCCAAGCTCCCCGACCTCGTCGCAGAAGGGCTGAGCCGTCTGACATTGAAGCAGCACACAGACGGCGGATGGGGCTGGTGGGGGGCGGATGAATCGAGCCCCTACCTCACCGCGTACGGCGTCTTCGCCCTCACGAAGGTCCAGGAGGTCGGCTTCGAGGTAGCAGGGGACGTAATAGAACGAGGCTTGGACTTCCTCGTCGGCAGGTTGGTCGCTTCCAAGGAGCTGGATTCCTATCGCGAGGCGAACCGGCAGGCGTGGATCCTCTACGTCATCGCCGAGGCAAGGCGCACCTCCGAGGCAAGAAAGTGGGCCGACTCCCTGTTCAACGCCCGCGAGAAACTGAGTCACTATGCCCGCGCCTACCTGGCGCTCACCCTCAACCTGATCGATGCGAACGACAGTCGGGTACAGACGCTCCTCTCGGATATCCAGAACGCCGCCATCCTCAGCGCCACAGGCGCGCACTGGGAAGAGGAGAACTACGATTTCTGGGCGATGAACACCGATACCCGCTCCACCGCCGTCATCCTCGATTGCCTGGCGAAACTAGATCCCGACAACGCGCTCATACCAAACGTTGTACGCTGGCTGATGATCGCGCGTAAGGACGGGATCTGGGAGACGACGCAGGAGACGGCCTGGGCGCTCATCGCGCTGACCGATTGGATGGTCGTCACAGGCGAACTTGAGGGATCCTACGACTACGGTCTCCGCTTGAACGGGACCACCCTCGACGAAGGGCACGTAGTTCCAGAGAACGTGACTAAATCGATCAAGCTACGGGTGGACGTGGCCGACCTTCTTTCCGGCGTCGGAAATCGCCTCGCCATCTGGCGCGGTCCCGGCGAGGGACGCCTATACTACACCGCGCACCTCAAGGTCTATCTCCCAGTCGAAGAGATCGAAGCACTCGATCGGGGAATCATCGTCCAGCGCCAGTACGTACCGGCCGCTTGCTCGCTCAACGAGACGTGCGAGGAGGTGGATCACGCCTTTGTGGGAGAGACCGTTCAGGTGCGATTGACGATCATCGCCCCTCACGACCTGTACTACGTCGTCATTGAGGATCCACTCCCGGCCGGCTGCGAAGCGATCGATACGAGCCTGGAAACGACGAGCCTCCTTTCTCAAGAGCCCGGACTCTTCCGTGAGTCAGAGAGCAACCGTTGGTCATCGTTCTACTGGTGGTGGTGGCGCTGGTACAGCAGAAGCGAGATGCGCGACGAAAAGGTCGTCCTCTTCGCCGATTACCTGCCCGCAGGGACCTACACCTACCAGTACACCTTCCGTGCCACGCAGGTCGGAACCTACCATGTCATCCCCACCACGGCGAACGAGTTCTACTTCCCGGAGGTCTTCGGGCGGGCAGATGGCCGGATCTTCACGGTGACAGAGGGAGAATGAATCACTATGGGAGGGAACGTTTCAGTGCCCGCGCAGCATCTGCACGGCCTTGTTGTTATGGGAAGTGGTAAAGACCACCAAGCTCTTTGTGCTCCCATCTGACACGGTCGCGTACAGTTCTTGCAGGTCGAGGTCCTTGCGGGCCAGGGCCTCGGCCACCCGGCAGAGAAAACCCGGGTGATGAGGGAGATCGAGGACGATCACCTCCCTCTCCTCCACCAGGAAACCGGCCCTGCGCAGGGCATCCCGAGCGAAGAGGTGTCCGGCGGTGAGGAGATGGAGCGTTGCGGTTCCATTCTCCGCCCTGACGGAGATTGAGACAATACTGATCCCCATATCGCTTAACAGCCGGGTGATCTCTCCCAACAGGCCGACCCTGTTATCCGTTCGAATGACGAGCTCTCTCTGCAAACGCGCACCGCGCATCGTACTCACCTCACCCCAACGCCATCTTAGGGAAGTCTCTCGTCAAACACGGCAGATTTGGGAGTTTTCAAACGGACATTGGTGAGCCATTCTTCGAGCATCAGCGCTGGGTTCATTCTCATCCCGACTATAGTACGAGAGATGGAGATAAGCCGTGGAAGAGGGACACCGTGCCACTCCCTCGAAGAGCAAAGACATAATCGCTGAGTTCTGCCAGGGTTGTTAATTCAATGCGTATCTGTTATTTTATGAGACGATGAGGTGATGAGCGGTGTCAACAAAACGCATCCGGGATATTCCGGATATCGACCGACCACGGGAAAGACTGATCGCCAAAGGAGCGGCGGCCCTCTCGGATACGGAACTCCTTGCCATCCTTTTGGGAAGCGGCATCAAGGGGATCAGTGTCCTTGAGCTGGCCTCGCATATCCTCGACTCGCTGGAGCAACGATTGGACCGTGCCGATGTCGACACCCTGCAAGAGGTCGAGGGAGTCGGACGGGCCAAGGCCTGTCAGATCGTGGCCGCGTTCGAACTGGCACGACGGCACCTCCTCCAGGGGAAAGCCCCGATTCGCGAAGCAAAAGACGTCCTTCCGTTCATCCAACAGATCCGCGACAAGCGGCAGGAGTACTTCGTCTGCCTGGCGCTCAATGGGGCGAACGAGGTGATCGAGAGCCGCGTGGTCACGGTGGGATTACTCGACTCCAATCAGGTGCACCCGCGGGAGGTCTTCGCCGACCCGATCGCCGACCGCGCCGCCTCAGTCATCCTCGCCCACAACCACCCCTCAGGAACGCTCGAAGCGAGCCCTGAAGATCTCGCCCTGACGAAACGGTTGGTGAAAGCGGGAGAGATACTCGGGATCAAGGTCCTCGATCACCTCATCGTCACCAGGAACGGCCACCTGTCGCTCAAGCAGACAGGGAATATGTGAACAGCTTTGTCATGCGACAACCAGAGAGACATGAAGACTCAAGGACTCGGCAGGTCTTTGGTGCGCAAATACCCTGTTGACATCACCGGCACGAGGGAGTATTGTCCTTTGTGTTTACAATACCCTCAGGAGGTGAGATCAATGATGAGTACCTATCAAATGTATCGGCCTGTAGGTGATCCTCTTTGTTGTCCGCTCACTCCTGTGCCTTGCTGTAAGCGCTGAGGGTTCGCGCTTATTTCCCATCCCCTTTCTGATTTCCACTTTTCCTGACGTTTTTGCGTCGGATCGGTCCCTTGTTCTATCCCTTCCAAGGAGGAAGAATGAATTTTTCATATACTATTCTGGATTCGATCGGTAAGACGCCGCTTGTTCGGCTCAACCGGATTACCCGCAACTGCGTGGCACAGGTATTGGCTAAACTCGAATCGAAGAACCCGATGGGGAGCATCAAGGATCGGGTCGCGTGGGCGATGGTGAAGGACGCAGAGGAACGGGGCCTTCTCCGTCCCGAAAGCGTCGTGATCGAGCCGACATCCGGGAACACTGGAATCGGCCTCGCCCTTGTCTGCGCCGTGCGTGGGTACCGGCTCGTCCTTACCATGCCTGAAACGATGAGCCTGGAACGCCGTCGAATCCTCGCCGCACTCGGGGCCGATATCGTCCTCACCCCGG
>JAUWNQ010000069.1 GCA_030612565.1 Candidatus Bipolaricaulota bacterium
ATCGATGAGCTACCCTTAACGGGTGAGGAGGCAATAAGATGAGCGATTCGGCGGCAAGAGAGGTACGGGCACCGCGCGGGACGAGCCTTCACTGCAAGGGGTGGCTGCAGGAGGCGGCGTGGCGGATGATCCAGCACAACCTCGACCCCGAGGTCGCCGGAGACCCCGCCCACCTCATCGTATACGGGGGGACCGGGAAGGCGGCGCGATCGTGGGAGGATTTTGACGCTATTCTGCGTTCGCTTGAGAAACTAGAGAACGATGAGACCCTCCTCGTTCAATCCGGTCGCGCGGTCGGGGTGTTCAAGACTCACGAGGACGCCCCGCGTGTCCTGATCGCCAACTCTCTCCTCGTCCCAGACTGGGCAACCTGGGAGAAGTTTCGCGAGCTCGAACAGATGGGGCTCACCATGTACGGTCAGATGACCGCTGGCTCGTGGATCTACATCGGTACGCAGGGGATTTTGCAAGGGACCTATGAGACGCTCGCCGAGTGCGCACGGCAACACTTCGACGGCACACTGAAGGGGCGGCTCGTCCTCAGCGCTGGTCTAGGGGAGATGGGCGGGGCGCAGCCCCTCGCAATCACGATGAACGACGGGGTGGGCCTCCTCATAGAGGTGAACCCCGAGAAGATCGAACGACGCCTCAAGCTGAACCAACTCGATACCTCGACGGAATCACTTAATGAGGCGCTGGAATGGGTCGCCGTCGCCAAGAAGAAGGGCGATCCCCTGTCGGTCGGCCTCTTAGGGAACGCCGCCGACCTCCTTCCAGAGATCCTCGCCCGCGGGGTCGTCCCCGATGTCGTCACCGATCAGACCTCGGCACACGATGAACTGAACGGCTACATCCCCGGGGGGATGAGCTACGACGAGGCCCTCGCCCTGCGCGCGGAGAACCCCGCCCGCTATAGCGAGCTCGCGTTCCGATCGATGGTGCGGCACGTCGAAGCGATGAACGGGTTCCTCGATCGCGGAGCGGTCGTCTTCGACTACGGGAACAACTTGCGTGGTCAGGCACAGACCGGCGGCCTGAAGGATGCCTTCCGCTTCCCAGGCTTCGTCCCCGCCTACATCCGACCGATGTTCTGCGAGGGGAAGGGGCCGTTCCGCTGGGTTGCCCTCTCCGGTGATCCGCAGGACATCTACCGCACCGATGAGATGATCCTCGACCTCTTCCCAACGGACGAGTCGCTCCACCGCTGGATCAAGAAGGCGCAGGAGAGGGTGACCTTCCAGGGGCTCCCCTCGCGGATCTGCTGGCTCGGCTACGGTGAGCGAGCAAAGGCTGGCCTCGCGTTCAACGAGCTGGTCAGATCTGGGGAGGTCGCCGCCCCGATCGTAATCGGCCGCGACCACCTCGACGCCGGCTCGGTCGCCTCCCCCTACCGCGAGACCGAGGGGATGAAGGACGGCTCGGATGCGATCGCCGATTGGCCGATCCTGAACGCCCTGTTGAACGCTGTCTCCGGAGCGACGTGGGTCTCGGTCCATCACGGAGGTGGCGTGGGAATCGGAAAATCGATCCACGCGGGGATGGTGATCGTCGCCGATGGGACCGCGGAGGCCGATCGTCGCCTGGAGCGGGTCCTCACCTGCGACCCGGGGACGGGGGTCATGCGGCACGCCGACGCCGGCTACGACAAGGCGATCCGCATTGCCAGCGAACGTGGGGTGAAGATCCCGAAAGCACTCAATCCTTTCCTCCGCGATAAACCGATGTGCAGGTGAAAACGACCATGAACAGCGGATCACAGGGCAGTGAAATCAAGATCACGGTGAAGGCCTTCGGTGGTCTGCGTGAGTTGATCGGTGCCTCCGCGGCCTTCATTCATCTTCCTTACGAGGCAACGATTGCCGACCTTCTCGCCGAGATACGTCGTTGCTATCCGCTCTTCTTCGAGAAGCTGGAGACGGGCCTAACGAAAGGGTACATCAACATCCTCTTGAACGGGCGCAACGTTCGTTTCCTCGATGGGATGGCCACACGGCTCTCCGACGGGGTCACGGTCGCTTTCCTCCCCCCGGTCGGAGGAGGGTAGATCTTCCAGGCCGCCGTTCCCTGCCTGAAACCCCTTCCACAGCCAAAGGAGGATCCCGAGGAGGACTATCGTCGAGATCGCGCTCCCCTCCAGGCCGAACTTCCCCCCGGTGAGCCACGTTGGACCAGAGATTTGCGAGACAAGAAGGGTCGTCCCACGAAGGCCCAGACCATCGGGGGAATACCCTGAGTTCGGTAATCCGAAGAGGAAGAACTGGGCGAAGTTCCAGGAAGCGTGCCACCCGATCGGAAACCAGAGCGAGCGAAACCGCAGCATCCCCACGGTGAAGACGATGGAGATGAGCGCGATGTTCACCAATCCCAGCGTATTGGCGTTGGGGTTCTGTATGTGCCGTGCCGCAAAGACGGCCGCGGTCACGATAATCGCCAGAATAGTTCCCCAACCGCGTTTCACGTTCTGGAAGAGGTATCCGCGGCACTCGATCTCCTCCAGGATCGGTGCCAGGAGAGACGATACGACGAACCAGCCTGCAGCCGCAAGGAGAACCTGGGAAGAGATAGAAGCTCCCCCCCACTCTACGTGGACAGACCCGATCACCGCCAGTATTCCGAATATCAGCAAGATCTCGCCAAGACCCGCGATAAGACCGAAGAGGAGAGGGCGCCATAGGCGACGCGAGAATGCCAGGAGCATCGCGCTAAAGGGCTTGTGCTCCAATCGCCTCCACGCCCAGATGAACAGGAGAAGGTGGACAACGCACCCAATGACCCACGCCCACATCTGCCCATCAGGGCTTACGCTCCATCTCTCGCCGGAGGGATCGATCTGTGGCCAGTGAAACCAGTGGGTCGTGATGTTGAAGAGAAAGGACACGGCGATGAAACGGAGAAGACCGCTCCACGTGAGCGCATGGAGGAGAAGGACACGCACGATCGGCCAGACGCGTTCTGTCAGGATCGATCGAGGGATACGCTCGCCGTTCATCATCTTATTTGGCCGGAAGCGAAATCACTCCCCCGTTGGCGGGAAGAGGCTCTTGAACAGGAATTGCTGCAGGTCGCCGAGTTTCTCCAGCGCTGCCGCGATCCTGATCCGATACTCTAAGGGAAACGGTTCTTTCCGCTTGTTCCTGATCTTCGTTATGTCGATGACGGGGACGGGGTCGTTTAAGCGCTCTTCCTCGCCGAGCGAGACGTAGTTCAGTGCCTCGCGTGCCTTGAAGATCTCCGCGATCCCTTCCTCTGTGATGTTGATCGCGTCGGCTAGCTCGGCAAGCGTCGGCAAGCGTCCGTCCTGACGGAGAAGGCGTACCTGTGTCTCCTCGATGCGGCGGTTCAAGTCCTTCAACCAACGGGGAAACTGCGAGCGATTCACGCGCTCGCGGATGTGTTGACGGATCTCCCCTCGAATCAGGTTCTTCGCGTATTCACTGAAGTCCTTCTCGTGTGCCAGCTCGACATTGTAAGTGGCGTTTAGCAACCCCAGGTACCCGGCGCGGAAGAGTTCCTCGTGTGAGAAACCGCTGTGCGAGAACGTCTCCTCAACCACCTCATCGATCAAGTGGGTCGTCCTATCGAGTATCTGCGCACGGATTGCATCTTGATCGGCTCGTTCTGCCCCGAGAAGGGGCAGGAGCTCTTCCAGCGCGAGTTTCGAGATATCTCTTTCGTCTTCGGCCATCAGACTAGAACGTCAACTCAAATCCGAATGAAACCTCGTTGATTCCGCTATAGTCGAACGCAGCCGTAGTGTATAAAGTTATGCCGCCGAATGCCACATCGGCTCGCAGCCACTGACCGGAGAAGCCTAATCCGTCGAAGGCGGTGAGGCTGGCGAAGTGGACCGGATCGATCGTCGCTTCGAGCGCGATGAGCTGTCGCTCGAAGAGGAAGGTCTCATCGAAATCGGTCTCCGAAGTAAGGATGACCCCGCATATATCGACCGAGATGGCGAAACCTTGACCGTCGAATACGATCGGAATCGACGTGGGAGTAGTCGGGGCGACGAAGCTCGTCTTGGCCGTGAACCGCACCATCTCGATCTGCAGGTCCAGGATGAAGTTGAGCCCGCTGATCGAGATCATATCATCGAAGCTGATAACGGTAAGAAAGGCGAGTGTCGGTTCTTCAAACCGATATCCAAACTCGATGATCTCCTTGGAGAAACCGAACGAATCGAACCACGTGCTGCTGCTCGAAATCAACCCTTCGTAGTCCATCTCCAGACGGACAAGCTCCTCCTCAAAGTAGAAACCAGGGACGATCGTCACCCTGAGATCCGGTGCAGTCCCAAACATGGAATCGAGGTGGATAAAGAGCCCCAACAGGTCGTGCGAGAATGGGGCTTCGATCCCGTCGAGAATGTTCACCAGGTCGACCGCGCCGAACCCGGTCAGCGTGGTGATGGAGAATCCACAAAG
>JAUWNQ010000176.1 GCA_030612565.1 Candidatus Bipolaricaulota bacterium
CTGGATAGCGTCGACGCAGATCAACCCGCCGACCGCATGGACGGCCTCTGCAAGCGTGGCGACGTCGTTGCGGTACCCGGTGCCGAATTCGACGTGGCTCACGGCGAGGACACGGGTCTTCCGGTCGATCGCTTTGATCAACTTAGCGCGTGGAACGACCCCGCGCCGTGAACGAACGATCCTCACCTCCAGGCCGTGTCGATCGGCTTGATAGAGCCAGGGGAAGACGTTCGACGGGTACTCCAGGTCGTTCAGTACGATGTTCTCGCCGCGTTTCCACCTTAGTCCCCCGGCAAGGAGATTTATCCCGGCCGAGGTGCTCATGGTGGGGATGATCTCCTCTTCGGATGCGTTGATCAGCTTGGCGGCGAGGCTGCACGCGTCCTTCTTGGGATCCTCTTTCCAGGCCCCTTCGGCGAAGTCGACGCGCAGTTCTTTGAAATAGTGCTGCATCGCGACCATTGTTGACCGTGGGAGCGGCCCTATCCCTGCCGAGGCGAAGAAGATCATCTTGTGCAACGCGGGAAAATCATTTCGAATTCGCTCGATGTTGTACATATCGCCCTCCACTGTTACTCTACCCGATATAGGCTACGCTTGGCAAAGAGGTTGACCTTGAGCGAGAGCATCTATGACAGAGTCTATCGCGTGATTCGAATGATTCCGGTCGGCAAGGTGGCGACCTACGGCCAGGTGTCATACCTGGTCGGTCCGCCCTGCATGCCGCGGCGGGTTGGGTGGGCTTTGGCAGCGCTTCGTACGCACGCGGTGGAGTTCCCTGTTCCTTGGCAGAGGGTGGTGAACGCAAAGGGAGAGTCGAGTGTGGGGAATCCGCAGATCTCTCTCCTCAAAGAGGAGGGGATCTGCTTTGATGCGCGGGGGCGGATCGATCTCGATCGCTTCGGCTGGGACAGTCTCGACTGGGATAGCCTCGGTGAGATCGAATCATTGAGTGATTTAGCGAGTGAGTGATTAGATCGCTCAATCCTTCTGCATGCTCCTTTCCTCTTGGTGGTGGCACTCGTGCGCAGCACTCTTGCGTAGCACTCGTGCTTGTTCGAAGATCCTTACGAGACTACACTGATTCCCTTGGGAGGGAAAATGATGAAGAGATGCCTTGCGTTACTGATTGTTCTCCTGGTGATAGGTCTCATAGGTGGCTGTTTCGGTCCGGTGGTGCGACCGACGGCCGATTTCACATGGTGTCCCGATGGCTCAAGCGGCCTCTTCGACTACCGATTTTTCTCGCATTCCACGACGGTCCCCAACCACTACATCACCGAACTCGCCTGGGAGTTCGGCGATGGAACGGGTACGGACAAGACTTACTGGGACACTGCGCATCGTTTCGAGGAGGAGGGGACGTATCGCGTCACCCTCGTTGCGACGGACGACCGCGGGATCACGGGGACGGTCTCCAAAGAGGTGCCGGTCTATCCGGCGGCGTTCATCAGCACGTGGGACCTCACCCTTGGTTTTCCGGTCAAGGTCACCGGGGAGGTGGAGAACCGCTACACGCAAAATCTGCAGACGATAACGGTGAAGGCGAAGTTCTACAACGTCGATGGCCTCCGCCTGACCGACGGTACGGTGGAGATCTCCGACCTTGAACCTGGGGAGCGAGCCCTCTTCACGGTCACGGCACAGGAGTACTCGAGCCGGATCTTCTACGCGACCGTGGCCGTGGAATCCTTTGTCACCGATTGTCCAGACGTGTTCTATCCAGCACCGGTACGAGACGATGCAGATCACCTCTGATCTCCACATCCATTCCCGCTACAGCAGAGCGACGAGCCCTACTACGGATCTTCCCACCCTCGCCCGCTGGGCGAAGATCAAGGGGATCACTCTCTTGGGAACGGGGGACTTCACCCACCCGCAGTGGTACAAGGAGCTGCAAGAGCACCTTGTGCCAGTGGGAAACGGACTCTACCGCTACGGAGAGGTATTGTTCATGTTCACCGTGGAGGTTGCCGCGATCTGGAGTCAAGAGGGCAGAGTGCGCAAGGCACACCTTGTGATCCTTGCGCCGTCGATCGAAGGTGCGGCGCGGATCAACAGCGAACTCGGACAGATCGGGAACCTTGCCGCCGACGGCCGGCCGATTCTCGGTATCTCCGCGGAACGACTCGTCGAGGTGATCTGGAACGCGGAGGAGGGAGCGGAGGTGATCCCGGCTCACGCCTGGACCCCGTGGTTCTCGGTCTTCGGCTCACGGTCAGGGTTCGACTCACTGGAAGAATGCTTCGGCAGGTACACGGATCGGATCTTCGCCATCGAGACCGGGCTGTCGAGCGACCCCGAGATGAACTGGCGATTGTCCGCGCTCGATAACCTGACCCTTGTCTCCAACTCCGACGCCCACTCTCCCGGGAAGCTCGGGCGCGAGGCGACCCTGTTCGACCTTCCCGAGCCGAGTTACGCTGGAATCATCGCAGCGATGAAGGAGCGCGATCCTTCTCGTTTCCTCGGGACGATCGAGTTCTACCCGCAGGAGGGGAAGTACCACTACGACGGCCA
>JAUWNQ010000042.1 GCA_030612565.1 Candidatus Bipolaricaulota bacterium
GTCTGATTGATCAGCTGTCCCGTCCTCAGAGCGGCAAGCGCCATCACCCGCCGGAAATCCGTCAACAACGAGACCTGGGAGAGAGCACGGAGATCGCGCTCAAGGTACGTGCTTACGTATCCATGCCACCACTCAACAACACCCTCTTCCCCACCGTTCAACCAGAATAGCGCTGGCATGAAGCCGTGCCATGCTAGAGCGAGCGGGTCTCCACCAGTTGGAACGGGCCCCTCAGGCGGGATCTCTCCGGCAAGCAAGGTAGAGAGAATATTCGGCGTGTTCTGCCCCTCCCATTCGCCAAGTGTCAGCGAACGTAGGACAAGATACACCGCTCGCCCAGCGAGCGACTCGCTCACCTTTTGCATCAGGAGCATGTTCGCCGATCCGGAAAGCACGAATCTGCAGTTACGATCCTTATCGACCGCGCGCTTCACCGCGAGGAGAAACGCGGGCACACGCTGTGCCTCGTCGATGACCACGCAATCGACACCCGCCCACAAAGCCGTCGGATCGCGCTGCGCCTGCTCCTGCACGTCCAGTTCGTCGAGGCTGTGGTAGCGCCACTGGCACACAGGTTTAGCGTGGTGCAGGAGGGTCGATTTCCCCACCTGTCGCGGACCGGTAACCACCACCACTGGATGCCTCTTCACCATTCCCGCGAGGCGTCCTTCCAGCCACCGGTGCTTGTAAATCCAATCGCCCACTGAATGATTATCATTCATACCTTGAATAATAATCAGCAAGAAAGGAGAAGTCAAGATTTAAGATCAAGCCCTGGGGCATCGAAATCTACGGAGGGAGTTCGGGGCAAAGGGGGCACGTCTTCGTTCTTGGTGTTTTTCCCGCCTCAGCGGTGCAATTAGCGATGATGGTGGAGCAGTCCAGCCGCAAGAAATTAGCTACCTCTCTGAGTGTCTACTTATCAAGGTAAGCTTAACAGAATAAAGACCAACAGCGATTATCTGACCCTTGATTATATTGAGGAAGGCTTTATTGATCCCTCAAACGCTGTTGTGATCTTTCAGCAGATCATCCAGCAGATCATCCAGCAGAACAATCTCAAGACCAACCTCGGCCACCTGCTTGAGCTGTTCATCGTTGGTGATAAACCCACTCGCCCCGGCGTGCAAGGCGGCAGCAATTTGCAGCGCATCGGGAGTTCGAATCGCGTACTTAGCCCTCAGATCGGCGGCCAGACACGCTACCGCAAGGTCTACGTCTAAGATGTGCAGATTGGGATACGTGGTGAGAAGCTCCTGGTAATCGCGGGCCGCATCCAAGTTCCCTTCTCTCTTGGGCTTCACCAGAATCTCCAACATCGTGATTACCGAGGTCACCCCGGAGTTTCTGCCTTCCTCCCAGGCCTCGAAAATAGTTTGCGTGAGTGAGGCATATGTAGGATGGTCCTGTAGATGGTAGATGAAGACCATCGTATCTGCTCCGACTTGCTCGTGCCGGGCGAGGAACTCCTCTAGGGCTCTTGTTCCCAAGACTTCCTCTCTTCCCTTACGTATTCAGTGGCATCGATCCCCTGCCAAACTTCTTTGTGCAGCCCCCGCATATGCTCGGCATAGCTCCTCGGCCGCAGGCGCATCACGGCCTTGTCACCCTCGGCCACAATGAGAAGCCGGTCGCCGGGACGCAGCCCAAGCGCCTCCCTAACCTTCTTGGGGATGACTATCTGATACTTGCTGCTCACCTTCGCCATCTGCATGGCAACAGACCCCTCCCTTCCTTGCTTTCTTGACTATCGCTTGGTATTATAGTGAAACGTAAAGTGAAAGACAAATTTACCAAACGAATTTTTGGGAACTTGTTTCGTGACGTTTGCCGGCGCGGTCAGGCCTTCTCCCACGAATATGAGGGAAAAGGGGCCCGCTGTTGTTATCGACGCTCGGCGTGCTCGCCGAGGCCGGGGATTCTCACCTGTTTTTCCAACAGGCGCAAGAGTTGGGTGATGATGAAGACGAGCGCCAGGTAGAAGAGTGCGACGACGATGAACACCTCGAAGTAGCGGAAGTTACGCGCGGCGATCCTCTTTCCCACTCCCATCAGGTCGAGCAGGGTGACCGAGAAGACGATCGATGAATACTTGAACATCAAGATCAGTTCGTTAGACCATGAGGGGATCACGATGCGGAACGCCTGCGGCAGGACCACGTACCGAATGGCTTGGGGCAGGGTCATCCCCAATGAGCGCGCGGCCATCATCTGGCCTCCCTTGACGGCCTGAATCGCACCCCGCAGGTACTCCGCCTGGTAGGCTGCCGTGTTGAGTCCCAACGCAAGGATCCCGCTTGTAAAGGCAGATAGCGAAATTCCCCAGCTGGGAAGCCCATAGTAGATCATGAGCAACTGCACCAAGAGTGGCGTGCCACGGAAGACCTGGATATAGATGCTGCACGGGATCGAGATCAGCCGTCCCCCGTAGACGCGACCGAGAGCAAGCAGGATTCCGAATACGATCCCAATCGCGATGCAGGTTAGCGTGATCTCTAGTGTAAGGATCAGCCCGTGCGCCAGTGGCGACAGCCAGGCCCAGTCGAAGACCATCAGTCCATATCTCCGTACAGCTCGGTGATCTTGTTGAGAAACTCCCCTGTTCGTTTGTGTTTCGGAGCGGAGAACATCTGTTGGGGATCCCCTTGTTCGGCGATCACCCCGTGTTCCATGAAGATGATCGCATCGGCGACAGCGCGGGCAAATCCCATCTCGTGTGTGACCACGAGCATCGTCATCCCGCCCTTGGCTAGGTTGATCATCACCTCGAGAACCTCCCCGATCAACTCCGGATCGAGGGCCGAGGTCGGTTCGTCGAACAGGATGAGCTTGGGACGCATGGCGTAAGCCCTGGCGATCGACACACGCTGTTGCTGCCCTCCGGAGAGCTGCGCGGGGTAGGCATCAGCCTTGTCCTCCAATCCGACCCGGGTAAGCTCCTCCATCGCCAGCTTCGTTGCCTCCTCCTTGCTCATCCCCTTGACCCTGATCGGGCCAATTCTAACGTTCCTCAGGGCGGTCAGGTGGGAGAAAAGGTTGAAGCTCTGGAAGACGAAGCCGATCTGCGCGCGCAGATCGTTGACCTTCGCATGCGCGTGCGTGATCTCTGCCCCGTCGAGCCATACACGTCCCTTTTCCGGCGGGCTCAACTGGTTTATGCAACGAAGGAGCGTCGACTTCCCAGTCCCGGAGGGACCGATGATGACCTTCGTCTCCCCGCGTTCGAGCTCGAAAGAGACCCCTTTTAGGACCTCTTCTTTCCCGTACCGCTTATGAACGTCTTCAACCTTTAACAGGCTCATTGATTACAGCTCCCCCCCTATTTGCAGACCGGGTATTCGTATTCGTGCTTCCAGCCGGCCCAGGCTCCAATTGCCGGCGTAGGTCAGCACGAGGAAGATCAGTGCCACGGCAAGGTAGGCCAGCATCGCCAGATCGTAATGCCTATCTATGATGATACGCGCATGGCGAAGGAGCTCGTTCAGGCCAACGACGTAAGCAAGGGTGGTATCCTTCACGACCGAAGAGTACTCGTTCGACCAGCCGGCGATAGAGAGGCGAAACGCTTGTGGAATGATGATCGATACGATCGCCTGCAAACGACTCATCCCCAGTGAACGGGCGGCCATCATCTGTCCGTGGGGGATCGCTTGGAGCGCCCCGCGAAAGATCTGCGACTGGTACGCCGAGGAGCGCAATCCAAGGGCGATGGTCGCGGCGAGAAATGGCGCAACATTCACTCCAAACTGCGAAGGGCCAAAGTAGAACAGAAATAGAAGGACGAGAGCGGGAATGCTTCTAAAGATCCACGCGTATCCAGAGGCGAGCGTTCCGAAGAATCGCCCCCCATAGACCTGCAACAGAGCGATGACCGTGCCGACCAGCAGTCCGACGATCAACAGGGCGAACAGGAGTTCGATGTTGATCAACGTCCCCCGCAGGAGCATCGGGAGATTCCTCCCGATAACGATGAGGCCTTCTATTGCCCTCTCCTTCCCTTTATGGATCGAACGGGGGCCCCCAACCGGAGGCCCCCGGTTATACAACTAAACTAAGACCTGAGATCGGCCTACTTGTTTGCCTCCTCGGCGAACTTCGCGGCGAAGGCTTCCACGTCCTTATCGACTAGGAGCAGGTCCTTGGAAGCGAGCCAGGCCGCCTCGATCTGGTCGTTCGTCGGGCCGAAGTAACCTGAAAGGAGATTATCCCAAGCACTCCCCAGCGTAATGACGAGATCCTTTGCGCCTCCTGCTGCCTCCACGACCTCAAGACCGAGTTCGGCCATCGCTGCGTTGATCCTGGGGAGGAGACCTTCGGGGTCACCGTCCGCCACAAGGAATCCGAAGTACTCGTAGGTGTTGATGATCCCAGCAATCGTAAGTGTGTCCGGGTAGGCGGCGATAGAGGCCCGGGATGCGGGCTCGTCCTGGATCACCGCGTCGATCCGCTTGTTGACTAGATCGAGGATCGCCGTTGGGTAGAACTCGTACCCCTTCGCCTCGATATCGATCCCCGCGGCCTGGAGCTCGTCCTCCAGGTAGTAGAAGCCTGTCGTCCCGTTCTGCGCACCGATCGCCTTCTTCGGTCCGAGTCCGGCCATCGCGGTGATGATGTTGAGGCCTGAATCCTTGCGGATGACAACCGCCTGGTTCGAGAGGTAGTACGGCGCGGAGAAGTCGATCGTCTCCTCGCGCTCGGCGGTGATGGTGAACCCGGATACGCCCAGATCAGCCTTCCCTGTATTCACGGTTTGGATGATCGCGTCAAAGCCGATGTTCTGAATCTCGACTTCGAAACCGGCAACGATCGCAATCATGCGAATCGCATCGAGATCGAACCCAAAGAACTCCCCGTCCGTTGTGACCATCTCGAACGGGGCCCACGGGATGTCCGAGGCGACGATGTATTTATCCTGCGCCAGGACGAGCCCTCCTCCGAGCAACCCCACTAAACTCAGTACGGTCAAGCCAATCAGAAACTTCTTCATACTACATACACCTCCTTATGGGACTACCGTAACACAACTCGTGCGGAAAAGTCAAGAGATTCGTACTCCATCTTGAGAAGATCATGCCAAATTGCACCTGTTCTTACGCGCTTTTCCGAAAACGAGGGGGCTCGCGGTTCTCGCGGGAACGGATCGGACCGACACTTGTCCTCTCCTGTAGAGACAAACCCACGATCTGCGTCTCTCTGATTTCCTCTCACCTCCTCCGGGTGGCGATTAGGATTCTATTCACGATGAAGGAGGTTATCATGCCGCGGATATACTCCCGCCTCATGGTTTTGTTAATGCTGATTGTCTTGTCGATAACGGGGGGGCTTGCCCTGGCTGACGATGTTTGCTGCTCCGATGGACCGTGGCTTGGGTTCTCTGGGAGTGTTGGGCTCGAATTCACGTTCACCCCAATCCCCCCTCTTTCGTACAACATCGCATCCGGATTGACCCTGTCGTTCAGTGTGGCCGGTTTCACTTTTGAATCGGAGACGGTCTTTGACTTATCCGGGTTCCAGTCGCAGGGGTTTGGTGCGACGGTCGACCTCGGTATGGCGCAGATCTCTGAAGAAATCCTGTTCGATCCCTATTTTAGTTGGAACCAGCTAGGAGTTGATGCGCAGTTTCTTGGGGTGCAGGTCGGCCTCGACCTGATCCTTGCCAATATCGGTTCGGTCCAGACCCCGGACTACAGCATGGGAGCGGTCCTCGAGCTTTCGAGCGGGAT
>JAUWNQ010000037.1 GCA_030612565.1 Candidatus Bipolaricaulota bacterium
ATCCCTCTCCGAGATCAAAGACCGACTTGAGGAGGCGAAATGATGAAGATCACGCTGACCGTGAACGAGATCCGCCCCGAGATCGAGATCGATCCCGGGGAGACCCTCCTCGATCTGCTGCGCCGCACCGGGTACAAGAGCGTCAAGAAGGGGTGCGGCTCCGGCGATTGCGGGGCGTGTGCCGTCCTTCTCGACGGACGCGCGGTGAACTCCTGCCTCGTCTTCGCCGCCAAGGCGGATGGAAGCGCTATCGTCACCGCCGAGGGTCTGGAGAAGGGCGGGAAGCTCCACCCGATTCAAGAGGCGTTCCTGGAAGAGGGGGCGGTGCAGTGCGGTTACTGCACGCCGGGTATGGAGATCGCCGCACTCGACCTCCTGACACACAACCCCGATCCGAGCGAGGAAGAGATCAAAGAGGGGCTCTCAGGGAACCTGTGCCGATGCACCGGTTATGTCAAGCAGATCGAGGCCGTTAAGACGGCTGCAAAGAAGATGAGCGAGGGATCACGATGACCGACGCACAGAACGTTCGCTTTACCACCGTTGGTAAGAGCCTCCAGAAGGTCGATGGGCTCTCCCTGGTCACGGGAAAACCGATGTTCGTCACCGACATCGATCTTCCTGGAACCCTGCACGTGAAGATCCTGAGGAGCCCACACGCACACGCGCGGATCCTCTCGATCGATTCCTCCAGGGCCGAAGCATTGCCTGGGGTCGTCTTGGTCCTCACCCATGAGAACACTCCGACAACACGTTACACCACCGCAGGGCAGGGCTATCCCGAACCCTCTCCCTACGACTCACGTATCTTAGAGCCCAAGGTGCGCTTCATCGGGGATCGTGTCGCCGCGGTCGCTGCGGAGACGGAAGATATAGCGATCGAAGCGCTGAAGCTGATCGCGGTTCAGTACAAGGAGCTTCCAGCGGTCCTCTCGCTCGACGAGGCTCTTCGCCCTGATGCCCCGGTCATCCACGATGAGGAGGACTCGCCCGGGATCTACGACGCCGCACACAACATCGTCGCCGATGTGGATATCGACGCCGGGGATGTCACCCGCGGATTCGCAGAATCGGAGATCGTCGTCGAGACGACCTGCGAGACTCAGTACGCACAGCACACCCCGATCGAGCCGCATGTGGTCCTGAGCTACCTCGATGTGGATGGACGACTCGTCCTGCGCACGAGCACCCAGGTTCCCTTCCACGTTAGGCGCATAGTTGCCTACGCACTAGGCATTCCGCTGCACCGGATTCACGTGATTAAGCCACGGATCGGCGGTGGTTTCGGGACGAAACAGGAGGTACTCCTCGAGGACCTCGCCGGCCTTGTCACCCTACGCACCGGCCGCCCGGCCCTGATCGAACTCACCCGCCAGGAGGAGTTCATCTCCTCACGGACGCGCCACCCGATGCGGGTCCGCGTCAAGCTCGGGGCAAACAAGGACGGGATCCTGCACGCGATCGAGATGGAAGGCCTTTCCAACACCGGCGCCTACGGGAGCCACGGACTGACCGTCCTCTCTAATACCGGCTCGAAGACCCTCCCCTTGTACAACAAGGCGCCGAATGTCCACTTCTTCGGAAAGGCCGTGTACACAAACCTCCCTGTTGCCGGTGCTTACCGCGGGTACGGGGCGACGCAGGGCTACTTTCCCCTGGAGACGGCAATGGACGAACTGGCGGAGAGGCTCAACCTCGACCCGATCGAGCTGCGCCGCCGAAACCATATCCGTAGTGGAGAAACCTCCCCGATATTCGAGAAGCTCGGTGAAGGAAGGGAAGGGGTCGCGTTCACGATCAAGAGCTGCGAACTTCCTCGCTGTATCGAGATCGGCGCAGAGAGGATCGGTTGGGCGGAGAAGCGCGGGAAGCGCACCCGTAATGGGTCGTGGGTGCACGGGATAGGGATGTCGATCCACATGCAGGGCTCGGGGATCCCTCGGATCGATATGGGTGCGGCGACGATCAAGATGAACGAGGACGGCTCGTTCAACCTGTTGATCGGCGCGACCGACCTGGGGACCGGCTCGGATACGATCCTCGGCCAGATCGCGGCGGAGGTCCTCGGTGTCCCGCTCGAAAAGGTGATCGTCACCTCCTCGGATACAGATATCACCCCGTTCGACGTCGGCGCCTACGCCTCCTCCACCACCTACGTCTCCGGGACCGCGGTCGAGCGGGCGGCAAAGAAGGTGCGTGAGCAGATCATCGAGGGCGCCGCAGCGATGCTCGAAACAGAACCAGAGGGATTCACGGTTGCCGACGAACGGGCCACTGCCCTTGATGGCAGGAGCGTCACCCTCACCGAGGTCTGTCAGCGCGCGATGTACATGACCGATCAGTTCCAGATCGCGGCGACCGCCTCCTGCGTCCCACAGGAGTCCCCGCCGCCGTTCATGGCGAGCTTCGCCGAGGTTGCCGTCGACACCGAAACGGGATTCATCAAGATCCCCAAGTACGTAGTCGCTATCGACTGCGGGACCGCGATAAACCCCAAGATGGCGCAGGGACAGATGGAGGGTTCGATCGCCAACGGAATCGGCTACGCCCTGACCGAGGAGATGCTCCTGAGCTCCAAGGGGCGCGTGCGGAACCCGACCCTGTTCGACTACAAGATCCTCGGGAGCCTCGACATGCCACCGCTGGAGGTGATCCTCGTCGATTCCTATGAACCGACCGGGCCGATGGGCGCCAAATCGGTCGCCGAAATCGGGATTAACGCCCCGATTCCAACGATCGCCAACGCCGTCTACGACGCCGTGGGGATACGCCTCAAGAAGACCCCGTTCACCCCAGAGCGAGTCCTCGCTGCACTGCACAAACATAGAACGTAAACCACGAAGGGGCGATGCTGCTCATCGCCCCTTCGTTCCCCTCATACTCGAACCCGCATCGTTCTTGACAGAGGATACCCGATGTACTAACCTGAAGTATGAAGATACGGCGATTACTCCAAAGAGAACGCATTCCTCGCGTCCGGTCGATCGTTCCTATCAATAAGTAGCACCGTACAAAAGGAGGAGATACCGATGAAGCAGACCACTCTTTTCTTCTGCCTCGTGTTAATCTCGTTAGCACTAGTTCTCGTCGGCTGCGGGTCCAAAGAGACTCCGGCCGTGGCTCCTCAAGAGAGCGAAACCTCAACGGCCAGTGAGTCGACCCCGTCCGCACCGCCTCCAGAGACACCGTCTCCAGAGGCGACTCCCCCTGCGGAGGCCGCGGCAACCCTGGGTGAAACAGAACCAGAACGGGAGACACCCGCGATCGAAACACCCTTGGAGGCTCCGCCAGAAGGGCTTCTATCCCGTTCTACAGGGGCTTTGGCTACACTGAAAAGCTATCGCTACACCACACGCGTCAAGTACGAGGGGACAGACGGCGATGAGATCGATGCCGGCTCGATCGAAATCATCGGCGAGTACGCCTCCCCGGATCGAGAGCACGTCACCTGGACAGATCTTGTCACAGGTGAAGGGTTTGAGATCATTCGCATCGGGGATACCGCGTGGATGCACGAGGACGAGGAATGGATGGAAGTCCCCCAGATGGCTGTCGAGAGCATCATGCAGGTGGTCTTCCTCTTCGCCCCGGTCTACGCATGGGAGGGGATGGCCGGCGAACTGGAGACCGGGTCGAACTTCGTCGGCAAGGAGGTCGTCAACGGAGTATCCACCTTGCACTACTCCTCGGACTACGGCGGCTGGGAGGCGAGGTTCCAGGGAGACCTCCACGAGGCCAGCGGGGAGATCTGGATCGCCGAAGAGGGATTCCCGGTGAGGACCATCTTCACTGCCTCGAGCATCGATGAAGACGGGAACCAAGGATCTGTCGAATGGCGGATGGATCTCACAAATGTGAATCAACCGATCTCGATCGAGCCTCCGGCGATGTAAACAACGGATTCGGCAGAGGATTGTGGAAACATCGGGACTCGCTCCCGGTGTTTCCTCTTTCGCTTGACTCCCGGATGGTCTGCGCTGCTTACGCACCCGCTGATATCTCATGGCGAGGCCCATTCGATGTGTTAGCATACCAGCCTCGTCAACTCCTCACTTTCCCTTCATCATCCCATTGCAATCACACGGTAAGAATGGATCATCATACGCAACACAAACGAGGTGATCCCTTTGCGACGACAGCATGCCCTGGAAACGATTATTCTTGTACTGATCATACTCTCCGCAACCGGTTGGCTGGGATTCGCCAATGAGAAGCCGATCGCGCGCTTCACGGCAGCCACTGCTCCAGATGGGACAGGGAACATGACAATCCTTCTCGACGCTACGACATCGCAAGATCCCGACGGGCAGATCTCTTCCTATCAATGGCTGTTCGGCGATGGTTACACCGGTTCGGGGATCACCAAGACCCACACTTACCAGGCCCCCGGCGATTACCAGGTGACCCTGATGCTCTTCGACAACGAAGGAGGGAGAGGGAACGCGGTCGCCACGATTACAGTGCCTATCACTGTAGGAGCCACCACTGCATCACCCGCGGTGAGAGCGAACGTCCCCGAGGGGACGGGAATCGGCCAAGCAGCCTCTGAGTTCACCTTGCAAAACCTAAACGGGGAGGAAGTGCTCCTCTCCGATTTCCTGGGAAGCGTAGTGATCCTCGACTTCTGGCGCAGCACATGCCCGGCGTGCCGGGAGTCGATACCGTACCTCGAAACCCTGCACAAGCAATATCACGAGCGCGGATTAGTGGTAATTACGATCAGCCTAGATTCCACCCCGCAAGCACCGGCGAGGTTCTTTCTGAATAACGGTTACCCCGACCTAATCACCCTGTGGGACGAAAAGGCCAACAACTTGCGAATGGTGGACCTCTACGATATCCCAACCGTCCCCTATACGTTCTTGATCGACCGCCAGGGAGTCATCCGTTATAAAGGCTTCCTCAACTACCTGCGGGAAGCAGACATTGAGCCTTTGCTCTAAATCCAATCTGCTCTCCCAAATCGGGGGAAGGGAATAAGACAACTAGATCAGGCTCTGTAATGCTTCATGAGTTATCGCACCTTCGCGTCATGAAGGTTGCTCAAAATCCTCCACCCAGAGGACCAAACGGGATCTGTTCTTTACCGCGTTATAAAGCTCATCTCGCACGAGGAACACCACCTCGGTTCATGCTCATCTTGTATGGGACAACTCTTGCCCTTGACAATGAAGCAATTAGCGAGTAGAGTGAAAGCATCTACTAGCGGAGGTGGCTTCCATGCAGATGTTTGATTGGTTTGTGCAATTAGAAAGTAATATCACCCTGTGGTATTCCCACCTTCACGCTCATCACGGCCCTTTCTAGGGCCCTTCAAACTACCAAGCATATTCAACTAGCTGTTTTATTGGGTTGATATGAGCAGGATTTTACTTGCTTAATACAACACTGAATGTTTTCCAACTACTTACGTTTATATTAGGAGGATACTATGTTTTCACGAGTTTCGATGCGATTTGCTGTTGTTCTTTGTCTGATCTCTCTGCTTGCTTCTCTTTCCGGCGTTGCTGCTGATAAACCCGTTTACGTTGACGGTATCGATGCTGCATTCCCCCCCTTCTCTTACATCGACGAGAGCGGAGATCCGGCTGGCTTTGATGTAGAAGTGATCCAATGGATCGCGGGTGAGATGGGCTTTGATGTGGAGATTGTTCCTGTCGATTGGGACGCGATCATTCCCACCCTGAAAATTGGAACCATCGACATGATAGCTTCGGGAATGACCATCACTAGCGAGCGCCTGAAACAGGTCGATTTTACCGATCCCTACTGGTCGATCGACCTTGCGGTGGTCACGCGGAAAGTGGCAGATGACCAAGGAGAATCGGTTCCCCAGTTCAACATCTTCTCGGCTATCGCGGACGGCCAGACCGTCGGCGTACAGCGTGGGACGACCTCACAGACTTGGCTCCAGAAGAACCTCATCGATAAAGGGATGACACTCGATCTCAAGCTCTACGATAGCTTCCTTCTCGTGGTGGAGGACCTCCTGATCGGTCGCATAGATGCTGCGGTCATGGACGAACCGACAGCAC
>JAUWNQ010000014.1 GCA_030612565.1 Candidatus Bipolaricaulota bacterium
ACGGGGTATTCCGCCAATTTCATTTTGACCTGAAGGTCAAAACCGGGATTTCATTATTTCACCTCACCCCGACCCTCTCCTATCAAGGAGAGGGGGTATAAGGAAACCCTGTGGCAAGACCACAGGGAATCTCAAGTTGAATGATTGAGTGATCGGAGGATCGGGAGATTGAAAAGATGGAAGATAACTTACTAGAAAAAGATGGAAGGGCTACTGATTTAAGGAACCGTTCAATCACTCAATGGTTCAATCACTCAATCACTCAATCACTCAACCCTGTTCCCCCTCTCTGCGTGCTTGGGGGGTGTAGTAGCCGATTTGGAATTTACTACACCCCCCGAGTGTTCTCGGCGGTGAAAGGTTCTGTTCCCTTGCTTTGCCGTGTGCCCTTGTGGGAGATATGATCCACGGTGTGAAGGAGGGAGCCGTCCACGATGAACTGTCTGATCGACCCACGTACGCTGTTGCGGTTTGACTTTGGCCCGTTGCACCCGTTCAAGACCTACCGCCTCGGATTGACTTACGACCTGATGGATGGCTACGGCCTCGTCGAAGAGGAAGCGGTTCGTATCTTGAAGCCGCGAATGGCTACCGATGAAGAGGTATCACGTTTCCACACGGATGCGTATATCGAGGTCCTGCGCCTTGCCGACAGTGGCATGTGGGTCCCGAACCTGTTCTCACACGGCCTAGGTACCGGAGACAATCCGGTCTTCCCCGGCGTCTATGAGTGGGGAACCCTCGTCGCTGGGGCGTCGATCGACTGTGCGAAGGAGGTCCTCGTCGGCCGAGCCGAGATCGCGTTTAACATTGCCGGCGGGCTGCATCACGCCATGCCCTCCCACGCCTCTGGCTTCTGCCACATCAACGACGTCGTGCTGGCGATCGTCCCCCTGGTAGAGGCGGGGAAGCGCGTGGCGTACGTGGATATCGATGCCCACCACGGCGATGGGGTGCAACACGCCTTCTACAGGACCGATCAGGTTCTCACCCTCTCAGTCCATCAGGACGGGCACACGATCTTCCCCGGGAGTGGATTCGTTGGTGAGATAGGACAGGGGGAAGGGCGCGGCTACGCGCTGAACGTTCCTCTATCCCCAGGAGCGCGGGATGACGCGTTCGAACGTGTCTTCGACGAGATCGTCTTCCCAGCCCTCGACTCCTATGCGCCGGATATTCTGGTGACCCAACTTGGCGCCGATGCCCTGTTTGGCGATCGGGTTGCAAACCTAAGCATGAGCCTCTCTCTGTTTGAGCGATACATTAAGCGGTTGTGCGCGTTGCACATACCGTGGCTCGCCCTCGGTGGGGGAGGATACGCCGTGGAGAACGTGGCGCGCGCGTGGACACTCGCCTGGGCGCGAATGAACGATCTGACCTTGCCGGATGGGATTCCCGCCGAATGGCAAGAGCAAGCAACCCGTTACGGGGTAAGGGTGAACAGCCTGCGAGGGAAGGAGATGGACGATGGTCCCTCCCCTGGCCGCGTGCTGGACGAGCTCGACCGCACCCTGCGCTCGCTCAAGGAGACCGTATTCCCGTTGATAGGGAATAACAAGTCATGAGCGCTGAGTAACTCCCCGTTCCTAATCCCTGCCCCTTAGTCCTTCAATCCTGTATTTCCCTCTCGTCACCCATCACCGCTCTCTCTTTTTCTTGACACTCTCCTTCTGAAGGGATAGAGTGATGCCCCTTTGGAAAGAGAGGAACCACCATGAGTGAACGACATCCACAGATTAAGTCGGTGCGCGCCCGTGAGACCATTCAAGTGAGTCTATCAGACGGACGTGTCTTCGAAGGGCCGCGGAACACCCCGCTTCGCGAGTTCTTTCGCGTTGCGTACGGCGATACGAAGAGTCCTCCGGTTGCAGCGATCGTGCAAAGGGAGCTGCGCGAGCTCGCCGGGCCGGTAGGGAATGATGTGACGGTGGAGCCTGTCTTCCTTGCCGATTCGGATGGAATGAGGATCTACTGCCGCAGCCTCTCTTTCCTGTTGATTGTGGCGACTCACGAGCTCTTCCCGGACGTCCCTCTATTCATCGATTATTCCGTCCCCCATGGGGGGTACTTCTGCCGTATAGAAGGGCGGTGCCCGTTTACCTCGGAGGAATTGACGAAGATCAAGGGAAGGATGCGGGCGATGGTCGCCGCGGACCTCCCGATCGAGCGGCTTCGCCTATCCGCAGAGGATGCCGCAGCAGTCTTCGCTGCCCGAGGGGAGATGGGGAAGGTACGCCTGCTAAAGGATGTTGATGAGGATCACATTCACCTCTATTCCCTGAACGGGTTCCTCGACTACTTCTACGGGTACATGGTTCCATCGACCAGGCACTTAGAAACCTTTGCCTTGGAGCCCTTCTCCGATGGGTTCATCCTTAGGTTCCCACGGCGGGAGAACACAACGCGCCTTCTCCCCTCACAACGGTTCACCGCGCTGCGCGCGGTATTCAGCGAGTACGGAAAATGGATCAATGTCGTGGGAGTGCGTGATGTGAGTTGCCTCAACGAGGCTGTGCGCTCGCAACGGATCGAGGAAGTGATCCTCGTCTCCGAGGCGCTGCACGAAGGACGGATCGCGGAGATCGCCACCGTTCTTGCCGATCGTCATGACGAGGACCACCGGCTTGTCTTCATCGCCGGACCCTCCTCCTCGGGGAAGACGACCTTCTCCAAGCGCCTTGCGGTGCAGCTTCTCGCAAAGGGAATACACCCCTATCCACTGGCAATGGACGATTACTTCCTCCCGCGGAACCAACTTGTGCAGAAGGGAGAGGAGATCGACTTCGATTCCTTTGCCGCGCTCGACCTTCCGTTCTTCGAAGAGCAACTGCGCGACCTCCTGCATGGGAAGGAAGTGAAGCTCCCGCATTACGACTTTAAGAGTGGGAAGCGCGTGGCCGGCCCGACAATCAAGCTAAGGCCGGATCAGATCCTGATCGTGGAGGGGATCCACGGTCTGAACCCACACCTCTTGGAAGGCTTTCCCGAGGAGATGAGCTATCGCATCTTCGTCTCTGCGCTGACACAGCTCAACCTGGATCGCCATAACCGCATCCCGACCACTGATACGCGCCTCATACGCCGCATCGTGCGCGACGCTGTCTACCGTGGCTACGACGCGGAGGAAACCCTGGCGATGTGGGAGAACGTGCGTCGCGGGGAGAAACAGAACATCTTCCCCTATCAAGAGCAGGCCGACGTGATGTTCAACTCCGCGCTTGTCTACGAGTTGGCCATCTTGAAGCCACTCGTCGAACCGCTTCTTTTGCAGGTCAAACAAACACGCCCGAAGATCGAGGCCGAGCGCTTGCTGGCCTTCCTCGGGTGGTTCGAGTCGTATCCCATCGGGAATATCCCGGGAAACTCGATACTGCGCGAGTTTGTTGGCGGCTCGACCCTGCAAGACTTTACACCAAAGATGTAGTGGTTGACCTGTTGGGATGATCTTCCGGCGCCATTTGGCGGATGAGAGCACGGATATGCCAAGCGTCTTTACCTTCCTTGCTTTATCGGATAGAATAAGAGCTGAAGAGGGGGTGAAAGAGATGGCTGAGAAGAAGATGCTTGATAAAATCTCAATATATATTCCACAGAAGAAGATGGAAGAGCGACCCGTCGAGCGTTTGATCCAGCTCGGTGCTAAGCAGGATCGCTCGATCAACTATCTAGTCGTAGAGGCAATCTTAGAATATCTAGCCAGAGAAGAGAAGAAATAACCCTCCTTACCTGCTAGGCCGAGTGGATGTCCGGCCTCTTCGCTTTTTGTTAGCGAAAAGGCCGGATAACCTTTAGTAGGGAGAGTTCCCACCTTTTGATTGCGCCGCCATATGGTGTTCTTCCCCGTCCGTTCTTCCGCTATAAGTACACTTGGTCATCTCCTAGCTACAACAACACATAGAGAGAATAAGCCTCCTTCGCTTTTTCGGGAAGGGAAGCTAAACTCTACACGTGATGAGCGAAGAACACATCTACACCGTCTCGGAATTGAACAAGAAGGCGAGAGGGATCCTTGAACAGGAGATCGGCCCGATCTGGCTTCAAGGGGAGGTCTCGAACTTCACCCGTGCCCCCTCCGGACACCTCTACTTCACGCTGAAGGACTCAAAGGCGGAGATCTCCGCCGTCCGCTTCAAGGGACGCTCCGCCCTCCTCCCAACCCCGGTCATCGAGAACGGGATGGAGATCATCGCCTACGGGAGTCTGACCCTCTACGAACCGCGGGGCCGCTACCAGTTCATCGTCTCCCTTATCCAGCTGGCAGGCGTGGGGAGTCTGCAGCTCTCCTTCGAGCAGTTGAAGAAGAAACTGAAGGCGGAAGGACTGTTCGACGAGAGCCACAAGAGACCTCTCCCTCAGTTTCCCAAACGGATCGGTGTTGTAACCTCACCAACCGGGGCGGCAATTCGTGATATCCTGTCGGTTCTCAAGCGCCGTTGGCCGTTGGTAGAGGTCTACCTCTTCGGAAGCTCGGTGCAGGGTAAGGCGGCCGCCGAAGAGATCGTCGCAGCAATCGAGCAGGTAAAGAAGTTCAGCAACACTCATCTTCCCCTAGACCTATTGATCATCGGACGTGGGGGGGGATCCCTCGAAGATCTCGCCGTATTCAACGACGAGCGGGTAGCACGGGCTATCTTTGCCTGCGAGATCCCTGTCGTCTCGGCGGTCGGGCACGAGATCGACTTTGTCATCTCCGACTTCGTCGCCGACCTGCGCGCTCCCACCCCCTCGGCTGCTGCGGAACTCATCATCCCCGATCGCTCAGAGATCCTTTCCTTTGTCACCGCCCTCTTCCGGCAGAGTCTGCGCCGTATGCGCACACTCCTCGACCAGCGAGACCGGATTCTCACCACGAGCCTGAAGGGATATCTATTTCGCATCCCCACTCGCAAGGTCGATACGCTGAACCAGCGCCTCGACATCTCCCTGGAGCGGCTCCTCCGATCGACCAAGGGAGCATTGAAGGAACGCGTGCAAAGGGAAGAGAAGCTTAAAGGGATCTTAGAACTATGCGATCCTAACCTCCCCCTTCGCCGTGGCTATTCCCTCACTTTTATTCCGGGTGAGACAAGGCCGCTGCGGGATGGAGGGGCACTCTCACCCGGGGACGGCATCGAGACCAGATTGCTTCGAACGACCATCCTCTCCCGAGTCAAGGAGGTGAAGAAAATTGCCGATTGATACCGATCTAAAGAGGCTCGAGGAAATGACAAAACTCCTCGAAGCGAACGATCTCCCCCTGGAGGAGGCACTATCGCTCTTCGAGGAGGCTCTCTCCCTCGCCAAGAAGATCAAGGACGAGCTCGACCGAGCAAGATTGAAGGTTACCCAGGTGATCGACGGGGCAAAGGAGACCTTCTCGCTCCAGGATTTTGACCTCCAATAGATCTCATTTATAATGGTACCCGTCATGAAAGAACCGATAGAATACGATATTGTGATCATCGGGGCTGGCCCTGCAGGGCTGACCGCCGCAATCTACGCCGGTCGCGCCCTCCTCAAAACACTCGTTATCGAGAAAGGTCTTCCCGGTGGCCAATTGCACGAGACCGACTCCATCGAGAACTTCCCCGGCTTCGAGGAGAAGATCGCCGGACAGGAACTGATGAGCCGGATGCGCGGTCAAGCCGAACGGTTCGGCGCTGAGATCGACCTCGATGAGGTAAGTAGGATCGAGTCCGTGGATGGCTGGTACCGGATCAAGGGGATGGAAAAGGAGTACGCGGCACGCGCGGTGATCATAGCGAGCGGCTCACACCCGCGCGAGCTCCCAATCGACGGGGCGAAGCGCCTCAAGGGAAAGGGTGTCTCCTACTGCGCCACGTGCGACGGTTACTTCTTTCAAGGGAAGAAGATCCTCGAGATCGGAGCGGGCGACTCCGGCCTGACCGAGGCGATCTTCCTCACCAAGTTTGCAGAGTCGGTGGGGATCGTGATCCGCCATCCTCAGGATGATCCGCACGCCCTGCGCGCCTCGCCGATCATGCGCAAAGAGGCGCAGGAGAACCCGAAGATCCATTTCCTGTGGAACAAGGTGGTAAAGAAGATCGTGGGTGAGGATCGTATCACCGGCGTCATCCTGAAGGACCTCGGAACCGGGGAGCTTGAAGAGGTCAAAACCGAGGGGCTGTTCGTCAACATCGGGCACATCCCCGACACCGGTTTCCTACGTGAAACGGTGGCGCTCGACGAACAAGGGTATGTCATCACCGACGATCATCTGCAGACCAATCTATCTGGCGTCTTCGCCGCGGGAGACGTCCGCATCGGAACGAGCCGTTACGCCCAGGCTGTCATCGCTGCTGGTGACGGGGCGATCGCTGCCATCGAAGCCGAAAAATACCTGTCTTAGGAGGAAGAAATTATGTATCCGACGTTAAATGAGATCTTTGATCGCTCCGTTGCCTCGCACAAGGAAGCGATCGCTCTGCGTATGTTGATCCCGAAAGAACGGAAGAAGGGGCGCGGAATCCAGTTGGTCCTAAACGAGATCTCCTACAACCGCTTAGGGGAGATGGTCGCCCGCCTTGCCGGCGCCCTCGACGATCTCGGGGTGAAGAAAGGGGACAAGGTTGCGCTTATCTCCAAGCCGCGCGTCGCGTGGGCAACCGCCTTCTTCGCGATCCTCCGCTGTGGGGCGGCCGTAGTTCCACTCAATCCCGAGCTACAGCAGAAGGAGATCGAACGGATCCTCACCGAGGCCGAGGTAAAGAGCGTCATCATCTCCGGGCTGAAGATCGAGGACCTCCTGGCGATAAAGGAAGAATCTCTCTCACACCTCACCCTGATCTCGATGGACCGTCCCGAGGAAGAGGGAGTCCTCTTCCTCGATGCCCTCCTCCTCGGGCGCAAGCCGCTCCCCGCAGTCGAGGTGAGTCCGGATGACCTTGCCATCCTCATGTACACCTCGGGGACGACAGGAAACGCCAAAGGGGCGATGCTCCTCCACCGCAACATCAGCTCCAACGCCATTACCGCCGTTAAAACCGTCGATCTAGACCCGACCGACACATTCCTCACAATCGTCCCATGGTACCATATCTACGGGCTGACTGTCACCCTCATCACGCCGGTCCTCGCCGGAGCGACAACGTCCTACGCCCCAGTCGACCGCAATTTGGCTCAGGTGATGTTGAAAGCGCGTCCGACGATCCTCCTCGGAGTGCCTAAGCTGTACAACGTACTGTACGGAAAGGTGATGACTTCGATCGAGGGCAGCTTACTGAAGAAGGCGATCTATAAACTCTCTCCTACCCTGATGGGAAAACTAGTCAGGAAAAAGCTATTTGGGAAGGACTTCCGTTTCTTCACCTCGGGCGGCGCACCACTGAGCCCCGAAATCGCGACCGGTTTCCGGAAGATGGGGATTGGGATCATGGAGGGGTACGGCCTCACCGAGACTTCTCCGGTCCTCACCATGTGCGAAGCATTCGCCGTGGAACCGGGGATGACCGCCTTCGATGAGGTCAGTATACGCATCGACCACCCAGATGAGAACGGGATAGGCGAAGTAGTTGCGCAAGGTCCAAATATCATGGCCGGCTATTACAAGAACCCCGAAGCGACCCGTGAGGTGATCGATGAACAGGGGTGGCTCCACACCGGTGACCTGGGCTCTCTCACAGGAGGTAGGCTCCTCCTCTCCGGTCGGGCAAAGAACGTGATCGTCCTCGACACGGGGGAGAACGTCTACCCCGAAGAGGTTGAGTTTGAGCTCGTGCCCATTCCCGCAATCGAGGAGATCATGGTCTACGAAGGGAAGCGTCAGGGGAGCCCGGTTGTATCCGCGATGATCTACCCAAATTGGACGACCCTCAAGGAGATGGGGATCACCACCACCGAGGCCGCGATCGATCATATCTGGGAGGAAGTCAAGGAGAAGAACGAAAACCTCGCTATGTTCAAACGGATCAAGAACAAGGACCTCATCGCCCTCGTCGACGAGCCCTTCGAGAAGAGCGTCAAGCTCGATATCAAGCGGTACAAATACAGCAAGGTATAAGATAGTCAACGGATGGAGAACCCATCTATGGGGTGTGTCTCCTCCCAACTAATATCGACACTCGTCACCTCGGCTCGAACTGGGCCGAGGTGACTCCATTCAACAAGGGCACGGACCGCTTCTGCATTCCCCTGCGCTACGATCTCCACTCGCCCATCGGGAAGGTTTCTCACCCACCCGACAAGACCCAAGGACCGCGCCTCCCGTTGCGTATCCACGCGGAAGAAGACCCCCTGGACACGGCCGGAAACGAACAGATGCACTCGCTCAGTCATTATTCACCGTGGAGAAGGGAAGCTTAAGATTGAGTGATTTACCGGGTGCGAGATTGAGTGATTTGGCTTACCGATCTTCCGATCTCTCAATTTCCTTTGCCTTGTTGATCCTTTCCAGTCTCTCGGCCAGATCTTTCTCCAGACCACGGTCGGTCGGTCGATAGTAGTGCCGCCCTTTGAGTGAAGGGGGAAGGCACTTCATTGAGGCGACACCCGTCTCGAAGTCATGCGCGTATTGGTAGCCCTT
>JAUWNQ010000163.1 GCA_030612565.1 Candidatus Bipolaricaulota bacterium
GGAGCACGCAGAGAAGAGGAGCAGGGTTGAGTGATTGAGCGAGTGAGTCATTGAATGATTGAATCTCCCGATCATTCAATCTTCCGATCTCTCAATTCCTCAGCGCCCCTGGGGGGTGTAGTAAATCCTTCTCCAGATACTACACCCCCCGAGGCGGTAAAATGCTTGAAACTAGAGCTTGAGCTCGAAGTCGGGCTCCCCACGCCGGATAGCGAAGTGGCATTGCGAGAGATCCTTCCTTGACAGAGGAACGGACCTCGCCTATAGTCCATTACGATAGAGAGCGGGCCCATAGCTCAGCGGTAGAGCAACCGGCTCATAACCGGTCGGTCCCAGGTTCGAACCCTGGTGGGCCCAATGATCACTATGGATAAATTGTTCGTCTACATCGCGGGAAGGGCCAAAGGAGAACCCGGTGACGCAGGGATCGGGGTCGCCATCATCGATAAGGACGGAAACATTGTCGAGGAGGTCTCACAACTTATTGGGCGGGCAACCTCACAGGTCGCGCGGTACCGAGCGCTGATCGAAGGGGCGCAACGCTCCCTTGCCTACTCGCCACAGTCGATCATTCTCTTCACCGACGATCAACACCTGGTGAATCAGATCAACGGGGTCTTTCCAACCCGAGAACCCCACCTGAAGCACCTGTTAGAGGTCGCCAAAGGGGTGCTGAACCAGTTTCCCCAGTGGAGGGTCAACTTCGTCGATAGCGATGTGAACCACCGGGCCCCCCGCCTCGTTGAGCAGGCTTTCCACGATCGTATCCAGGCGAGGATCACGCGGGAACACTTGCAGGTGCGCTTGACGGCGCGGGTTGCTGCGCTCTCCGATGAGGACCTGAAACGGGTGATCGAGTACGCCGAGCACCTCCAGTCAAGGGCCTAGCGATGCGCATAGTCCTGCAACGGGTGAGCCACGCCACGGTCAGCGTCGCGGGGAAGATGGTCGCCAAGATCGGCCGAGGTATCACCCTTCTTGTCGGGATCTCGCAGGAGGACCGCGCCGACTTGTTCCCTGGAATTGCGAGGAAACTCATCGAGCTTCGCATCTTCGAGGACGAAGACGGAAAGATGAACCTCTCACTGCGCGATATCGAAGGGGAGATCCTCGCTGTCCCTCAATTCACCCTCTACGGGGATATCCGCAAAGGGCGCCGTCCAAGCTTTACTGCGGCCGCTCCTCCTGAACAGGCCGCGCCCCTGTTCGACGCCTTTATCGAAGCGTTGGAAGCCGAACGAATTCCCGTTCAGAGAGGGATCTTCGGGGCGAAGATGGCCGTTGAACTGGTGAACGACGGGCCGGTCACGTTCATCCTCGACCTTGCGCCTTCACCCGACAGCGGCTAAAATTGTCGTTCTAATCGCTAATTGAGTTCGCTTCTTAGGAGGGATGATGGCTGTACCCAAATATCGAACGTCGCGTTCAAAAGGGCGTATGCGACGTACACATCAGAAAATGGCTCCTTTAGCCACGACTGAATGCCCGCATTGTCACGAGATCAAGCTCCCGCACCGGGTTTGCCCACATTGTGGCTACTACAACGGGATGGAGATCATCGCGGCGAGCAAGAGTGAAGACTAACTGATCGGCAGAACGGCTGATCCACGTTGGGTTGGATCAGCCCACTTCTTTCTTCCTCCTCTTCACTTCCGCCTTAGCTTCTTTCTTCTCGATCTTCTCTACGGCTCTCAACCTCTCCTTTTCGAGCAGGACCTCCGTCGGCAGGTCGGAGCGGTCGTGGGAGTGAGCCTTCTTTGCACGGTGTCGTTCGATAAGACGAAGAGCCAAAACGCGGCCAAACTGGCCGATAAATCCCGCAGCAAGAACGACCAGAATCCACTTCACGACATCCCAAGCGAGCGCAGCGTTCATAGTCTTTTCCGCTCCATAGTTAGAGGCCTTCTCCTCGAAAATACCTCCGGTGATCCTCTTGATTATACCGGGTTGTTGACTTTCCCCCCAGATCCGCAGAGAATGGGGTGAATGAAACCGTGGGGAGAGGTGAGATGACCGACTTACACGCCGAAGGAGGAGTGCGCGAGCAGTGGCACGAGGTGCTCAGCCGGTTGGACGACCGTATCCTGCGGGCTTGCCTTCCCAAGAACCTAGAGGCGATCACTATAGCGCAGGATCAACTCACCATCGCTGTCGACAGCGAGTTCAAGAAGGAGTACTGCCAGCGCAAACAGGAGAAGATCGAGGAAGCGATCGCGGAAGTGATGGGTCCCCACCGCCTTGTGATCGGCGAGCCCCCTCTGATCGAGAGCGCACAGAAAGAGCAAAAAAAGGGAGGAACAAACGCGCGCATCGCTGTACTCGGGGCCGGCGATGGCGGGGTGAACGCGGTTGGGCGAATGCACGAGGAGCACCTGTACGGAGTCCGGTTGGTCGCCATCGACACCGACAAACAGGTATTGGGGATCGCCCACGCTCACGAGACACTGCAGATCGGACTCGACATCACTGGCGGGCGGGGGACCGGCGGGGATGAGGAGAAGGGGAGAAAGGCAGCGCTCGAATCGCGCGGGGAGATCGCCGCTCTCACGAAAGGGATGGATCTCGTGTTCATCACCGCGGGGCTGGGAGGAGGGACTGGGACCGCTGCCGCGCCGATAATCGCAGAGATCGCCAAGGAGAACGGCGCACTGACGATCGGTG
>JAUWNQ010000129.1 GCA_030612565.1 Candidatus Bipolaricaulota bacterium
GGGAAGGCGATAGGTCCGTTTGAGCCTCTCCTGAAGATAGTTCGCGTTGAGAACAGCGTTCGCACTCACCTCGCGTAGCCCTTCGTCCCCGAGTTGCAGGAGGTAGGCGTACGCCTTGAGGATCACCCCGAAGTTCCCGTAGAAGGAGTGCACAGACCCGATCGACTGGGGTGCCTCCCAATCAAGGCGATATGTCCCCTTCTCCTTCCGGATTCTCGGTATTGGGAGGAACGGGACGAGCCGTTCCGAAACGGCGACCGGTCCCGATCCCGGCCCGCCCCCCCCGTGTGGGGTGGAGAGGGTCTTGTGCAGGTTGAAGTGGAAGATGTCCGCGCCCATATCCCCCGGACGTGCTCTCCCGAGGAAGGAGTTCAGGTTGGCCCCATCAAAGTAGCAGAGCCCGCCGGCAGCGTGCACCAGATCGGTCACTTCGAGGATCCTCTCCTCGAAGATTCCAAGGGTGTTGGGAACGGTGAGCATGATCCCAGCCACGGTCTCATCGAGGATCCTCTCGAGGACGTCAACATCGAACATCCCCTCTTTCGTGGATGGGATCTCGGTGACCGAGAACCCAGCGATCGTTGCCGAAGCAGGATTGGTCCCGTGTGCCGAATCAGGGAGGAGGATCCGTTTCCGCTCCTTCTCACCGCGCGCCTCGAAGTAGCGCTTCATGAGGAACATCCCGGTGAGTTCTCCGTGCGCCCCAGCGACCGGTTGAAGCGTGACCTCCGGCAGCCCAGCGATCCCACGCAGGAGGCGCGACGCCTCGTAGAGGAGAGCGAGGGATCCCTGCACCAGGTCCTCATCGGCCGACGGGTGCACCGTTGTAAACCCAGGAAGACGAGCCAGATCCTCATTCAGCTTGGGGTTGTACTTCATGGTGCAGCTTCCGAGCGGGTAGAACCCATCGTCCACCCCGTAGTTCAGTTTGGAGAGGCGCGTGTAGTGCCGGATGAGGTCGGGGTCGCTCAACGCCGGGATCCGTGGTGGTTCCTTACGCAACAGACCGTGTGGGATCAATGCCTCAGCACCTTGGGCGAGGGTGTCGAGCACGGGGAATAACCCTCCTATTCCCTTATTCTGTTTGTAGTCGAAGATCGTGTTCATCGCATCCCTCCCAGGAGATCGACCAGGCGGTCAAGCTCGTCCTTCGTCCGCTTCTCGGTCACCGCGAACCGCAAGGTATCCGGTGCCCCGAGCGCAGCAAGCAACTGCGGGTCATCGAGGAGAATCCCCGCATCCTTCAGTTGCGAGCGGATCTTGCGCGGATCGCCCGGCACTTGCATGATGAACTCGTTGAAGAACGGAGCGGAGAACGCAAGCTCATACCCAGGAAGGGCGGAGAGGTTCTCCGCCAGGTAATGGGCCTTCTCCAGGTTCAAGGTTGCCAGCTCGCGCAGCCCTGTCGCGCCGAGGCACGCGAGGTAGACGGTCGCCGTGAGCGCACACAGCTGGGAGTTGGTACAGATATTGGATGTTGCCTTTCCCCTTCGGATGTGCTGCTCCCGCGTCTGTGCAGCCATGGTGTACCCAACTTTTCCTTCCGCATCGACCGTCTGCCCGGTCAGGCGCCCGGGTATCTGTCGCAGGTGTCGCTCGCGGGTCGCAAAGAGGCCGAGGAACGGCCCGCCAAAGGATAGGGGGATGCCAAGGGGCTGCCCCTCCGCAACGACGATGTCCGCACCGACCTCTCCTGGTGGGGCGAGAAGACCGGCCGCAATCGGGTTTGCTGCCACGATCAGTAGGGCATCGCCGATCCTCTCTTTGAGGCCTGCTAGGTCTTCGATCACTCCAAACGCATTCGGGCTCTGGATGATGAACCCAGCTGTCCCTTCTGGGATCGCAGCGCGATCGCAGCGCCCGTCCTGCATGTACGGAACCTCAATCATCTCGATCCCGGAGGCCCAGCAGTAGGTGTCAAGGACGCGCCTGTACTGAGGGAAGATGTTGCGGGCGACCGCGATCTGCGGACGCTTCAGGATCCGTGCCGCCATCTGTGCCCCTTCGGCAAGAGCGGTCGCGCCATCGTACATCGAGTCGTTGGCGACCTCCATACCGAAGAGCTCGCAGACGAGCGTCTGGAACTCAAACATCGCGGTGAGCGTTCCCTGGCTTAGCTCGGGTTGGTACGGCGTGTACGCGGTATAGAACTCGGAACGGGAGGTGATGTGCGAAATCGCGCTTGGAATATAGTGATCGTAGACCCCCCCACCAAGGAAGGAAAGCTCTCGGCGTGCCAGGTTCGCATCGGCGAGGCCTTGCAGCGCTCCTGCAACCTCCATCTCGCTCTTTGCGGGAAGATCGAGGGGGCGAAACCGATCCTTAACCTGTCGGGGAATGTCGGAGAAGAGGTCATCGAGGGAAGCAAGACCGATCGCCGCAAGCATCGCACGACGATCGGCGTCGGTGTTCGCAATATAGCGCATCGCAGCCCACCTCTTAAGCGATCTCGTTCTCGTAAGAGGCAGCGTCAAGGAGATGATCCGCCTCTGAGGGATCGGCCACCTCAAGGACCACGAGCCACCCTGCCCCGTGCGGATCCTGGTTGATCGTCTCGGGAGCGGACTCGAGTTCCGTATTCACCTCGATCACCTTGCCGGATAGCGGAGCGTAGATATCACTCACCGCTTTTACCGACTCCACTGTTCCCAGGTTATCCCCCTTCTTTAGCTGTGTTCCGACTGCGGGAAGCTCAACAAAGACCACATCTCCAAGCTCGCCCTGGGCGTGCTCGGTGATCCCGATCTTCGCCTGGGTTCCCTCCAGGTTGATCCACTCATGCTCCTTCGTGTACCGATACTGCGTTCGATAAGCCATGCTCCCTCCTATCGATCTTAAGAATGCGTAGGCGATTATACGAAGCCGTTTCCTTGTAGGCCAACAAAGGACTCCTAGAACGGAGGGCCCTCCGCTCGCTCCATTGAGAGGGGGTAGAAGCTGGCGTAGGCCTTGTGGAAGATGACGGGGAGTTTATCCACCGGTCCGTTCCGCTGTTTGGCGATGATGATCTCGGCCTCGCTCCCCGCCCCTTGCCCGCTCTTTGCCGTATCGGAGGGTTCATCGTAATAGTCGGCACGATAGATGAAAGCTACCACATCGGCG
>JAUWNQ010000139.1 GCA_030612565.1 Candidatus Bipolaricaulota bacterium
CATCGAGCCCTCCTTCCTCGAACAGGTTCCACCCCCGCGCAAAAGCAAGCGGGCGGGATCCCATCCCAGGGGGGAGGCTCAGGGTCTCCCGGGGAAGGGCGTCCGCCAGACCAGTAAGAGAGAAAACGCGCACAAAAAGAACGAAGAAACAGACCAGCCGTCGAGCTTGGGGCATTCCACTCCTCCTTTATGCCGTGAGCGTGTTCTCCGATTATACCGTCCTCATCAGAATCGACAAATGGAAGAGCGGCATCGGGGCAAGGGGGGATCGTAGGATCGCGTGGTTTCGATGCAAGGAAGAAAGTCATTCTTCACAACCTCCCCCCGAAGGGTTATCATTAGGCAGGCATTATTAGGAGGTAGGGAGAATGAAAGGGAAAACCGCTCGGTTTGGGGTATTGTGCGTTGCCATGGCGTTGTTATTGGGATCTGCCGCGCTCGGTTCAGTTCCTGGTATCGGGACGACGGAGTTTTCATCAACAGGCGATCTAATAGCGGGTTGGTATTGGATCAGGGATTATTCCCTGCAGCATCACGCGGGGTGGACCTTCGAAGGAATCCCGGCAGGGACGGAGGACCTCACCCTGGAGCTCTTAGCCCTTGCAACGGATCGTGTGAACGGTGCGGGAGGGTTTCCCGCAGAGTTCCTGCTAAGCTACGGCGTTCCAGGGAGCGAATCAATAGGAAGTGTCCTTGAGACACAGATCATCACCCTCCCAAATGTCTCTCCTCCAGACGACCCTATCGGCTACACATGTCGAGGAGAGGTGATCATCCCGCGAGCAGCCCTGCACGGTGGATCGACCCTTTTCCTGCGCGCAGTACGCACCTCGCCCGATGGCAACCACGTAGCATTCAACAGGGAAAGCATTATCATCCTGGTTCCGCCTGAAGAAGCACCTGCACTGGAGTTCGAGGCCGTACAGCCCTCCGACTTTGTTTCAATAGGGGACTCGATCCTGGGGACCGTCTGGTGTAGAAGGCCGAGTCACGTCCTCGAATGGGCCTGGGAACCTCTCAACGAAGGGGGCGCGATTGTCGAGGCTGCGGTGAACTTCAGCCTGTTGGTAACGAACACGTTTGATGGAGGGAGCGGATTCAGCGCTGTGGTCCCGGTAACCATCTTCAACCTCGATAATGAAGTGGTCGAACTCGGTATCCTAGAGCTTACGAACACGTTCCGTCCCAAATTCAGCGGTGATACTGTAGGGATCGGGTACGCGACGAGCGGCACCTACGAGCTGAAGGATCCAGACCTCATCCTAAATGGCTTCAGGTTGCGACTGACTTGGCCCGCAATCGCTCCACTGGATGGAGAGGAAGCAGCCGGCACCCCGCGCCACTTTGGAGGGGATAAAATGAGCGTCCTCTTGGCTTACGTCGCCGATCGATCGGCGCAAAATGCGCCAGCGCCCCTTCAAGCCAGCCTTTCCGATCTCCTCAACGACCCGGAGTCTTACGCGGGGAAGACGGTGAACTTGGAGGCCGAGTTCTACGGGTGGGCCGGAGGGATCACTGCGTGTTCCCCTCCCCTGACTCGAAGCGACTGGCTCATCGGGAGCGATGGGGCCTACATCTACGTAACCGGCCCCTTCCCTCCGGGGCTCTCTCCTTGGGAGACGCTGGACTACGGGGAACGCGTCTCACTGAGCGGGATAGTCCGGATCAAGCGAGAGATCCCCGACCTTGTCTGCCCGTACATTGAACTGCAGGCCGTCGAGGTTATCGAGGATCAAAAAGAGTAAACCATAGGAAAGGAGGCGAGAGAGATGAAAATCGCGTGTTTAATAGGAATAGCGCTCTTGGCCCTCATAGCAATGGTCGGCGGTACAGCAGCACAACAAGACCACGTGGCGGAGTTTCAGATCGGCGATGCCGCTGGTCTATTCATTCTTGATGTGCCCGACGCGAGCCAACCTCCGAGTAACACCCTCCATTTTCACTCGGTGGATAACTGGTGTGCTCCGCTCGCGGCGGCCAATTCGATCGTTTTTCTGGATTTGGTAGTGGGCCTTGATTGGGCACATGGAGTTACCGGAGGCCTTGAGCCGCTGGAGCTCAGCGAATACCTCGGCTACTTCATGGCGACCAACGGAGAGGGTGATCCGCATAGGGAGAACGCTCGATGTCATTCTTCGGGAACGCTCCGTAAGGACATCCCTCCCGGCGTGATGGAGTACGCTCGTTGGGACCGCGATCACCTGTATGAAAACCCGCCGCCGGAGCTCATCGAAAAGCGCGGACTAGATTGGCGCAGTGAGCTTGTAGAGGGAAACGCTTGGGAGGAGTTACTCGATCTTCTCCTGGGTAGTATTGAAGAACAAATCCCTCCTGTAGCCTGTTTCACCTATTGGAATCCTGTCGTTGTCGAGCAGGAAGAGGTTGAGATCGGCAGCGAGAAGGTTCTTCTTTACTTTGCTGACTGGGGCGAGCATATCTCCTCCACCGAGGTGTTGCACAAGGAGAACCCCAAGGTCCCGATCGAGGAATGGAACAAGAAACAGGGGATTGGGCACGCCGTCACCGCCGGGGGGTTCCTTGAGGGAGACCCGGATGGGGCGAGGGGCCCGTTGCCGAACACACTCTGGGTGATCTGCACGATAACTGGGCGAGCACCCCGGAGAACATCGTCATCCCCTGGGAGCATCTCGCCGGGGTGGTGGTCTTTGCTCCAAGATGACGCGTGAGGAAGGGATGGTAGCGATCGAGGGGATCGGGCGGGCGCGACTACGTCTACGGCCGACCGAGGAGGAACTTGTTCAGGCGGAGCGCGCAAAGCGGGCGCGCGGGTTCTTCTTGGCACTCATCGAATCCCTCTTGATCGAACCGTCCTACATTCGAGAGGATTGGGTGCGCCTTCCTGAGGAAGACCTGCGCCCGCTGGCACTGACGATCGCCGAGACGAATGGCCTTCTCCCCTTTTTTCGCCCGAAGAAAGAAAAACAGTTCTACAACGCGTTCCGCAACGCGTGGCG
>JAUWNQ010000025.1 GCA_030612565.1 Candidatus Bipolaricaulota bacterium
GCGCGCTATCCGCAGTCTACTGAAGCTGTTCGAGATTGCCCCGGTCAATCGGTCTGTGCTTGAACGCGCGCTTGACAGCAAGATTGAGGATTTCGAGGATGCCGTCCTGGAACAGGCTGGATGTCTGATCGGCGCTGAAGCAATTATCACGCGCAATACGAAGGACTTTCGCAAGTCGGCGATTAAGGTCCTAGACCCCGCCGAATTCCTCTCTGCCCTCGAAACCTAGTCCCCTTACGCAAACTCTTGTTGTCACAGGACTTGTAGATGTGCAGATCGCGGGGCCTGATCTTTACTTTTGGTGTTTTTACCTTTCCCTGCCACGGATCAGCCCGCGGTCCAAAAGATCCGCTCAAGACCAAGGTAGCGACCATACGCTCAAGACTTGAGCCGATGCTCCAGCAAGCTCAAACCGACGCCGACAACCTCCTCGCCGCCCTCATCCATCAGCTGGCCAAGGGGTAGTTCTATTCGCAGTCACTCCACTTGTGTGGATATTTCACTCTAGTCACTAGTTTCACCAAATGGTGAAACGACCCGTGAGAGTGAAAAAGGGGTTGACAGACCGATCATTTCACTGTATAGTTCTATTTCACCAAACGGTGAAAACGCCCTAGGGAGTGAAATGTACGAAGACGAAGTCCTCCAACAAGGAGAACAAGCGATTCGCAATTGCCTAGATCGTGTCCCCTTTCTGAAGATCCGAGATTTCCAGGGTGAGCCGGATTTCTCCGGAAGGCGACCCGATTTTGTTGTGCGCGTCGAAACGATTGGCGGTGAGTACAACCTCGTTGTCGAAGCAAAGTCGAGCGGTCAACCCAGAGTGGCGCGACGGGCCATCGATCAGCTCCGGGTTTATTCCGAAGGCGTCCCGAATCCCTATCCCGTCCTTCTCGCTCCCTATGTCGCTGATGCTACAGCGCAACTCTGTGCACGCGATGGTGTTGGGTATATCGATCTTGCTGGCAACTGCAGATTGAGCTTTGGTCAGGTCTACATCGAACAGTGCGGCAAGGAGAATCCATTCTCGGAGAAGCGCGAACTCCGATCTCTATATTCGCCCAAAGCGGAGAGGGTTCTCCGAGTGCTTCTGACCTCACCGCGGAAAGCATGGAAGGTTCAAGAGCTGGCAAGTGAGGCGGACGTGAGTCTTGGATTGGCTTCCAAGGTGAAGCAGATCCTGAAGCTAAGAGAGTGGCTCGCCCCCCGCTCGAAGGGTGTTAGGTTGCTCGATCCGGAGGCAGCCCTGACGGAGTGGGCTCGCGAGTACCGCTACAGCAAGCATCGGACTTTCGACTACTTCTCCTTCGCTTCCGGAAGTGATCTGGAGTATCAAGTCTCCTTGGCAGCGGAGAGCTGCGGCATTCGGATTGCGCTCACCGGATTCTCTGCCGCTGTCCGCTACGCACCGGCGGTGCGCTATCGGCGTTCGATGATCTATTGCGCCGGAGAGGCGGCGGCGATCGCGCGGAAACTCGATCTAAAGCAGGTTTCGAGTGGGGCGAACCTCACACTCATCCAGCCATACGATGAAGGCGTCTTCTATGGAGTAGAACCTCGAGATGGGTTGCCTGTTGTTTCTGCGATTCAGACGTACTTGGATCTCATGAAGCAGTTGGCACGCGGGGAAGAGGCGGCGGCGGCGCTGTTGCAGGAGGCTATTCGTCCATCATGGTAACCAAGCATGACTACAATGCTGAGCAGGTCGCTGCAGCTAAATCAGTATTGCTCGAGCTGATGCTCTTGCTGGGTGACTATCGCGACCACCTGGTTCTTGTAGGCGGCTGGGTACCCGAATTCCTGATCACCCAGCCTAGCGAGCCCCACATCGGCAGTATCGACGTCGATCTGGCAGTAGATCATCGTGCTATTACGGAGGCCGGCTATCGAACGATTCGACAGCTTCTTCTTGATAGAGGATACGAACAGGATGATCAGCAACCATTCATCTTCCGAAGAGAGGCCAACTCGATCACCGTGGAGGTTGATCTTCTGGCGGGAGAGTATGGTGGCACTGGGAAGAGTCGAAGACACCAGAGGATTCTCGACACCCATCTCCGGAAAGCGCGGGGATGCGATATCGCTTTCGACAACCCCGAAACCATCCAAATCGAGGGCGAGCTTCCTGACGGAGGATTCGATACAGTGAGCATCAAAATCGCATCAATCAAGGCGTTCCTCTGTATGAAAGGGATGGCACTTGATGGCCGGCTCAAAGAGAAGGATGCATGGGACATCTACTACTGCATCCGAGAGTTCCCGGGAGGGATGGACGCGCTAGTTGAACGCCTCAGGTCGGGAATCGAGCGCGGCTTGGTCAGAGAGGCGTTGGAAAAGATCGCCTTGCACTTCGCCTCACCAGAGCACCGTGGCCCTCGACATGTGGCCGATTTCAAGGAAGTGGCTGATCCGGAAGATCGCGAGGCAATCCAGCGAGATGCCTACGAGCGCGTGAATTACGTACTCGAACAACTCGGGATCTAACCTGAGGACCAGCATAAGTAGCGCGGGGGCGCAAGGGACTTCGTGGCTACAGAGCAAAGAGGGATACGGCGTTATCCGTTGTCCTCTCCTTCACCTTCTCGACCGAGATCCCTTTCAGCTCCGCGACCTTCTCTGCCACGTAGCGGACGTAGGCCGGTTCGTTCCGTTTTCCCCGGTAGGGGACGGGGGTGAGGTACGGACAGTCGGTCTCAAGGATGATCCGCTCCAACGGGATCTCCTTCACCGCTTCCTGCAGGATTTTGTTCTTGTTGAACGTCACCGGTCCGCCGATCCCCAGGTAGAATCCGAGGGCGAGGAACTCCTTTGCCAGCGCGCCATCACCGAGGAAGGAGTGGATAACCCCGTGGTAAGAGGAGGCGTGATGCCGCAGGATCGCGAGGAGGTCCTTCGTCGACTCGCGGTTGTGGATGATGATCGGGAGCTTCGACTCCCCAGCAAGCTCGATCTGTGCCGCGAAAGCACGGCGCTGCACCGCTCGTGGGGAGAGATCGCGGTAGTAGTCGAGACCGATCTCCCCGATTGCGATGACCTTTGGTACCTTTGTCAGCGTTGCTAAGCGGGAAAGGACGCCCTGATCGAGTGTCTTCGCGTCGTGGGGATGGACCCCTACTGCGGCCCAGATAGTGTAGTGTCGCTTCGCTAGTGAAATGGCCGCCTCGCTCGATCGGAGGTCGACTCCCACGTTGATGACCCCGATCGATTCGGAGAACGCACGCGCGATCACCGCAGCGCGGTCGGCCTTGTAGTCGGAGGAATCGAGGTGCGCATGGGTGTCGATAAGCTCGAGGTCAGGCATCTGTAGTCCCGTGTGGCGTTGGGACTTGTCCCCGACGTTTGGACTCCGCAAAGGGTAGTCGCACACCTGTCTGCCTCGTGGACGCGACAGGCAGGCAAGGTGCAACGCTTCCTAACACCTCTCCACCTCGGCGATAGCGTAAGGAAGCGCATCGATCAGGTCGCTCGGGATGATCGACCGCTCGGCGCGATCGCTGGCAAGGAGATCGGCGGTCGCACCGTGGAGGTAGGCCCCGAGGATCGCCCCTTCCGTCGGGGTTGCTCCTCCCGCCATCAGGCCGGCGATCAGGCCGGTCAACACGTCACCACTCCCGCCGGTGGCAAGACCGGTGTTCCCGGTCGGGTTCAGATAGACCTCGCCCTCCGGGGTTCCGATCGCGGTCGGCCTCCCTTTGAGGAGGAGAAGGACCCCGTGCTCGCGGGCGAAGGCGCGAACGACCTCGATCCGATCTTGATCGATCTCCTCTGCCGATCGACCGAGCAGGCGTGAGAGCTCCCCGGGATGAGGGGTAAGGACGACCCTGTTGGAGAGCCTTTCCAGGAGATCGAGGTGCGCAGCGAGCGGGAAGAGGCCGTCGGCATCGATCACGACTGGAACCTCGACTCGCCTCAGAAGATCGAGCACGAGCAGGCCGACCGCGGGATCGCGCGACAGACCTGGGCCGATGGCAAGAAGATCGGCGCGGTCGAGGTCGGGGGCGAGTCGGTCCAAGACCTCTGCGGTTAGGTGCCCGTCCTCATCGGGGAGAGGGATGGTGACCACCTCCGGGAGGGCGCCCTCGAGGATCGGGTTGAGCACGCTTGGGGAGGCGAGGGTGACGAGCCCTGCCCCGGCGCGCAGGGCTCCTTTCGCGCAGAGGATCGCCGCACCGCTCATCCCGGTCGCCCCAGCGACGATCAACACCCTTCCGAACGCTCCCTTGTGTCCGTCCGGGGGGCGCACGGGGAGGTGCGTATGCACCCAGTCTCTCTCCCCCACGGAGGCGATCCGGACGACTTCTTCCTTCACCGATGCTGGGTAGCCGACCGGGACGACCTCGATCTCGCCGCAGAATTCACGCGCTGGGTAGAGAAGGTGCGCCGGTTTATAGGCGGCCATGCAAACGGTGAGGTCGGCCTGCACCGCCTCTCCCAGAAGGCTTCCTCGATCTGCAGTTAGGCCGGAGGGAAGGTCGATTGCCACGCGAATGACCCGCGCTCGGTTGATCGCTCGGACTAGCGCTTCATATCGTCCCTGCAGGGGTCGATCGACCCCGATTCCGAGTAGGCCATCGATCACACAATCGGCCCAGGAGAGGGCCTCCTCGAACGCCACAAGGTCCTCGGAGATGACGGAGACCGACCCAGGAGTCGCTTTGTACAAGAGATCTGCCTTCTCTTTCGTCAGAGGGGAGAGATCGTTCAAAGGAGCGATGGTGAAGGCGCGCACCTCGATCCCCATTTCATACAGTCTGCGCACGGCAACGAGCGCGTCGCCGCCGTTCCCCCCTTTCCCGGCAATTGCCACTACCTTGTGGATCGCAGTACGGCGTTCGATCGCTTTGGCAACCGCGCGCCCCGCGGTCTCCATCAGGGTCGACTCCGGGATCCCCTCCTCCGACGCTCGTCGATCGAGCTCCTTGATCTGCGCAGCGTTCAGTACGTTCATCGTCCCCCCTTTTTATATTGAGTGATTGAATGATCGGGGGATTGAGTGATTGGGAAGGACTTGAAACGCACCAAATCGCTCAATCATTAAATCACTAAATCATTAAATCACTCAATCCCTCAATCCCTCGATCTCCCGATCACTCAATTAACCAATCCTCCGATCTCCTTTGCCACCTCATCGATGGTCCTATCTGTGACATCGACCCAGGTGACCTCACTGTCGTTTCGAAACCACGCTGCCTGGCGGCGGGCGAGCGCCCAGGTATTCCGAACGATCTTCTCTCTCAGTTCTTCGCGTGAGATCTCTCCATCGAGGTACTCAAACGTCTCGCGCACCCCGATCGTGCGATAGGCTTGGCAGTCCTTATGGATCCCTTCGTCGCGCAAACGCTTGACCTCGTCGATCAGACCACTGCTCAACATCTCCTCCACCCGCGCGGCGATCGCCTTGCGGTGATCCTCCCGTTCGCGCTTGAGGCCGAAGACTGTGAATGGATGGGGAAGGGGTTGCGCCTCTTTCTGCAGCTCGCTGATCGGTCGGCCGGTGAGTTCATGCACTTCGAGCGCCCGCATGATCCTCAGTCGGTCGTTCCTGTGTATCCTTGTTGCTGCGGCTGGATCGACCTCCAGCAGCCGCGCGTAGAGGGTATCGAGTGGCTCATGTAGAAGAGCCTCGCGCACCTTTCCATCGGCCGCCGGGCCGGAGAAGATCCCGCGCAGTATCGCTCCGAGGTAGAGGGTCCCCCCTCCTGCGACGATCGGAAGGTGCTCCCGGCCCTCAATTTCAGGGATCAGGCGGGCGACATCATTGCGGAAGGCCATGGCATCGTAGCGCCCGTCGAACGCCACAAGGTCGATCAGGTGGTGAGGGACACCTTGTTGCTTCGCGAGGGAGGGTTTGTCGGTGACGATGTCGAGCCCGCGAAAGAAGGCGCGAGAGTCGGCCGAGATCACCTCACCGTGAAGCCGGGTGGCTACCTCGATCGCCACCGCGCTCTTCCCGACCGCGGTTGGCCCGAGGATCACGACGACCGGCCTCGTTGCAGAGTCGCGCGCAGACACAGGACTTAATACTCGCCCAACAAGAGCTCGCGGAAACGTTGCAGTTCGCCGCGGCGGGAGGGATGCTTCAGCTTCTCTATCGCCTTGATCTCGATCTGCCGTACCCGCTCGCGGGTGATGTTGAACTTCAACGAGACGTCCTTCAGGGTACGCGGATGATCGTCGTCAAGGCCGTATCGGAGCTTCAGAATCTCGCGCTCGCGCTCGTCGAGTTGGTCGAGAGCGCGGTTCAATTGCTCCTTCAGGAACATGCGAAAGGTCTCCTTGGTTGGGGAGGGGGCGGAGGGATCTTCGATGAAATCGCCCAGGGTATCTTCTTCCTCGTCGCCGATCGGCCGCTCCAGGGAAGCTGTGTACTGCGAAACGTTCTCCACCTTCTTGATCTTGTCGACCGACATCCCGGTGACCGCGGCGAGGTCCTCCAGGGTGGGAGCCGCACCGTGGGCTTGAATGAACTCACGCTTGATCCGCTTGAGCTCGCGTACCGTCTCGATCATATGCACGGGCACGCGAATCGTGCGTGACTGATCGGCGATCGCGCGGGTGATCGCCTGGCGGATCCACCAGGTGGCATAGGTGGAGAACTTGAATCCGCGGGTGTAGTCAAACTTCTCCACCGCCTTCATCAGTCCCATGTTCCCCTCTTGGATCAGGTCGAGGAAGGAGAGGCCGCGGTTCATGTAGCGCTTGGCGATCGAGACGACGAGCCGCAGGTTGGAGATGGTCAGCCGCTCGCGAGAGGTCTTTCCATCCTTCGTAATCGCCTGGAGTACCTCTTTCTCGTCCTCCAGTATGAGACAGAGTCCATCCTTCTTCAGATCCGAGCCGTAACCAAGGGATACGGCGGCATCCCTACCCCGCTTTATCAGCTCCTTGAGCTCCTCGCGTTTCTCCGCTGGGAGGATGCTCACTCCATCCTTCTTCGACAGGAGGGCCA
>JAUWNQ010000019.1 GCA_030612565.1 Candidatus Bipolaricaulota bacterium
GTCGGAGGCTGGTAGAATGAGCTGGCAGATTGTCAGGGCGCTCATTGCCAAGGACTTCAAACTCTATTTCAGAAACCGCTTCATTGCTCTGATAACCGTTCTGGGATTGGTGGCCTATATTGCCATCTATTTCGTGATGCCCCAGACGGTTGACGAGACACTGGAGCTGGCCGTCTATGCCCCGGTACTGCCTCCGATACTGGAACAGGCGGGGAGCCAGGGGCTGGAGTTTGTGCTCATGGAAAGTGAAGAGCAACTCAAGGAGGCGGTTGTCGGTGGCGAATACCTCGCCGGCGTGGTCGTCCCGCTCGACTTTATGGACAAACTGACGTCGGGAGAGAAAGGCCAACTTGACGTCTATTTCGGCGCGGACACGCCGGAGGAACTGCAGGACTCGATTACGGGCCTGCTCGAGGAGTTGGCCTACCTCCAGACTGGGCAGATGTTGAGCGTTCATGTCTCGCCTGAGGTGCTCGGGCGTGACATGGTCGGCATTCAAATTCCCATGAGGGACCGCCTATTACCGATGCTGGCCGTCATTATACTGATGATGGAGATGCTCGGCGTGGCCAGCCTGATAAGCAGCGAGGTCGTCGGCCGTACCGTTCAGGCGCTGCTGATTACGCCGATGACAGTAAGGGGTCTCTTTGCAGCCAAGCTAATAATGGGCGTTAGCCTGGCGTTTGTCCAGGTCCTGCTGTTCATGGCAGTCACCGGTGGACTGAACCAGCAGCCACTCATCATTATCCTGGCATTGCTACTCGGCGCAATCATGGTAACTGGCATTGGTTTCCTGGTGGCATCCGGCAGTAAGGAAATGACGACGGTCGTGGCGTGGGGCATGCCGGCGATGATCGTCCTGAGCGTGCCCGCATTCGGTGTATTGGCCCCCGGAACGGTCTCGGATTGGGTCAAAGCAGTCCCGTCCTATTACCTCGTTGATGCCGTCTACCAGGCTGCGAACTTCAATGCCGGGTGGAGTGACCTCTGGAACAACCTGTTAGTACTGCTCGGTTTTGATATCGTTTTCGTGTGGCTCGGAATCACGGTGCTGGGGAGGAAATATAGATGAGTATTCGAAGAGTGGCCGTCCTGCTGGGGAAAGACTTCAAGTACGGCTCCAAAGGTTTTGTTTTCATCATGGCAATCGTCGCCCCGATACTAATCTCCCTCGTCCTGAACCTGGTATTTGGCACCTTCTTCTCACAAACGGCGAAGCTGGGACTTACGGACGCAGGTGATTCCCGGTTGGTGGACCTGGTATCGGCATCGGATTCGGTGCAGACCTGCACCTACGCCTCGACTGACGCCCTCATGAGGGCAGTTGAGACCGGCGCCGTGGACATGGGGATATCTTTACCTGAGAATTTCGACGAGGATGCATTAGGTGGAAGCTCCACAGTCCTGACTGCATACGTATGGGGGGAGAGCTTGGCCAAGAACCGCGGTATCCTGCTGGCAAGCATTAACAGCGCCGTGCGCCAGTTAGCTGGTCAGGAGGCGCCGGTCCACATCGAAACAACCACACTGGGTGATGCTCAGAGCGTGCCCTGGAGCGACCGCCTGCTCCCATTAGTCCTCCTCTACGCCGTGACCATAGGTGGCATCATGGTACCGGCAAGCCTTATGGTGGACGAAAAACAGAAACGTACACTTACAGCACTGGCAATCACACCGGCCACACTGGGAGATATTCTCGCCGCAAAGGGACTGATGGGCGTAATCATGGCGCTGGTTATGAGTATCGTCATCTTGCTCATAAACCAGGCCTTTGGTGCACAGCCCGGGTTACTGATGATCGTGCTCGGCCTGGGCGCCGTGCTGGCAGCGCTATTCGGCCTGGTGCTCGGGGTACTGATTAAGGATATCACCACACTATTCGCTACCATCAAAGGAATCGGAATCCTGCTCTATGCACCGGTTCTTGTGTATATGTTTCCCCAGATACCGCAGTGGATTGGCAAGATTTTCCCCACATACTATATTGTTCAGCCAGTTGTAGAAATCAGCCAGCGGGGGGGAGGTTGGTCAGAAATCATCTTTGAGGTCTCCATTCTGGTGGGGCTTATTGTGCTCATGCTCGTCCTGACACCGTTAGCCGCAAGAAGGCTCAAGCAGCAATGACCTGCCTCCCCCCCCAAAAAAGGGATACCACTTGTTAAGTTAGAGTTACCGGTATTCTAGCCTCAGGAGCAGGGGGAAGGAAGCCAGAACGATGAGTCATCCTGAATTCAGGAGAAAGGGCAACGTTCTTGTTCGCAACCCATGACGGACGCCTCCTCGATCGAGTGAGTCGGCTTGTGCTCCTGGAGGACGGGTCGATCCCCCAGGATGAACTTCGTTAACCCGCGCCTTTGTCCGTTCTTTAGGGGAAAGAGTGCCCTTGGCTACGGTCGCCTCTTTGTGCTATGATGGATTTGCTACTCGATGGGATAGATTGTGCCATGGGAGGGAGACATGTACACAATAGTGAAGAGGGTCGTATGGGGTCTTCTGATTATTCTGATCGCATTCACCGCATCCGCAGGAGAGCAGGAGATCGTTATTAACGAGGTGGCGTGGGGCGGATCGCGTGAAAATCGCGCCGGGGAATGGATCGAGCTCTGCAACACGAGTGGAGAAGAAATCGATCTTGAGGGATGGTCTCTTGTCTCCGCGGACGGGAGTCCAGAGATCTTCCTTGTGGGGACGATCGATCCTCTGCAAACGGGGTCCGATCTGGTGGGGGGTTACTACCTCCTAGAACGGGGCGATGATAATGCAGTCCCGGGTATCAAGGCTGACCAGATTTATGCCGGTGCGCTGAACGATGGCGGCGAAGCACTGAGTCTCATTGACCCTGAAGGGAGGGTCGTCGATACGGCGAACAGGAGCGGAGGCCCTTGGCCGGCCGGGACGAATGGCTATTCTCCGCGCACGATGGAGCGAAGCGACCCGACCGTTCCGGATGATCCGGCAAACTGGGCGAGTTCCATCCCGGTGCAGAACGAGGAGGGCTCCGGCGGTACACCGAGCGGTACACCGAGCGGAACGCCGCGAGCCGCGAACTCGGTCTTCAATATCCCTCCTCGCATCACGTTCTCCATCGATCCCGATCCGGGATTTATTCACCCCGAACAGGTGGTATCGTTCGATGCAAGCGGCTCGTTCGACCGTAGTGGAACTATCGTCTCTTATATCTGGGATTTCGGCGATGGGATGAGCGGCGAGGGGCGGACAACGAGTCACACTTATGCCGAATCCGGAATCTATACGGTTTCCTTGGCAGTGAAAGACGATAGAGGGGGCATGAACAAACAGAGCACGCAGGTACGCGTGCTGAGTGAGCTCATCAGCGTGGATTTCAGTGTTAAGTCGGCTTCGCAGAGCCGAATCCTGCAAAGTCAGAACGAGCTTCTGTTCCTGGATGAATCTCACGATCCTGATGGGACGATAGTCGCTTGGGACTGGGTATTTGGCGATGAGCAAACGGGTAAGGGGCGAAACGTCACCCATACCTACACCCACGGGGAAAGCTATCTCGTGACTCTATGCGTTACCAACGCTCTGGGGGGAACGGCCTGTCAGATCCAGACGGTCTCCGTTGTTTCACGGAAGCCGGTCGCTTCGTTCACCTCTTCCCCAGCCCTCCCGAATAAAGGGGCGGACGTATCCTTCGATGCCGCGGGATCGTTCGATCTCGATGGGACGGTCATTCATTACGACTGGGATTTTGACAGCGATGGGACGGTCGATCTCTCCATTGATCAGCCTGTCACTGTGCACCGGTTTACTGCAGAGGGAGAACATGCAGTCACGCTCCGCGTGAGCGACGATTCAAATATGGTCTCGCTCCCCTTCTCTGGGGCAGTCACGATAAACTGGGAGCCTGTCGCTGCGTTCCAAGTCTCCAATTTCTACCCCGCCGAGTTAGAAGAGGTCGTTTTTACCGAATGCTCGCACGACCGGGACGGAGAGATCACTGCGTGGCACTGGGACTTCGGAGATGGTAACTCCTCCGATCTTCCCTCACCCACGCATTCCTACTCGGATGATGGAGCGTATACCATCGTCCTCACGGTCACGGATGGGAACGGCGCGCACGGAACAGTGCATGCCGTAGTCACGGTACAGAATCTCCCTCCCGTGGCTCACATCGAGACCGTTGTGAAGGGAGGGAAGGTGCATACCTATGCTCCGGTAACGTTCGACGGATCTACATCCACGGATCAAAGCCCTAATGGGCAGATCGTCCTCTACGAATGGGATCTCGGGGCGGATGGAACGTACGAGGAATCTTCGACGTCTCCGACGTTTGCCTACACGTACACTGACAACGGCACCTACAAGCTTCGCCTGCGAGTGACCGATGATGGCGGGGCAACTGCTCTCTCCAACCCTCTCACTATCGAGATTGTGAATCACGTCCCAAACTGCAGTTTCAGTTGGTTCCCCACGTCTCCGACCGATGCCGAAGATGTCACGTTTACAGCCGTTGGAAATGACATAGATGGTCAGGTTGTCAATTGGCGCTGGAACTTTGGGGACGGAACTACATCGAGCGATTACTCTCCCTCGCACCGCTTCCCGGACGGTGGGGCATACACTGTCACCCTGGTCGTGCGCGACGATGATGGGGAAGAGTCCAAGCCCCACACCCGCCAGATCAGCGTGATGAACTCCCCGCCGATTGCGGCGTTCAGCGTCTCCTCGACCTCCCCTCAACTCGGAGAGGCCGTGCGCTTCACCGATCTTTCTCAGGACACGAGTCCGACTGGACAAATCGTCCATCTGGCCTGGGACTTCGGCGATGGGACCTTCTGCCCGGGGGATGGCTGTGGTGAGGGAGACATTCACTCACCTATCCATGTTTACACTGTACCCGGTACATACACGGTACACCTGAGTGTGATCGATGATGACGGTGACCGCGACTTGGTTGCAAGGACACTGACCATTACCGAGTGACCCGTTGGCTCTTTAGAGAGCGATCTGATAACCGAACCCGCGCACCGTTAGGAGGATCTCCGGATGCGCGGGGTCGTTTTCGATTTTCTTGCGCAGGAGATAGACGTACTTCTGCACATCCTGTGTACTTGCGTAACTATCCGTTTGAGGCCAGACATGGGCAAGAATCTTCTCGCTTGAAAAGACCTGCCCTGGTTTCGAGGCGAGAAGTTTTAGCAGGCTGTACTCTTTGGGTGAGAGGGAGATCTCTCTCTCACGTATCCAGACCGTCTTTCTGCTATCATCGATAAAAATACGATAGTCCCTGCGCTGAGGCCTGTACCGGCGCAGGACCGCTTCGATGCGGGCCTTTAACTCATCTAGTTCGAACGGTTTTGTTATATAGTCGTCGGCCTTGAGGGAAGAGAGCGCCTTCACCTTGTCATTGACGCGGCCGAGCGCGGTCAACATGATGACCGGTCGATCGCTTAACCGTCGAATCTCCTGGAGGACCTCCCAACCGTCCTTGTCGGGGAGCATCAGATCGAGCAGGATTAGGTCGGGTTCTTCCTCGATGAACAGACGTAGCCCTTCTGCCGCGTTCGAGGCGATACGAACCTCGTACCCCTCAGCGGTGAGAAAATCACCCAAGATTCCCTGGATATCGGGTTCGTCTTCGCAGATCAAGATTCGCATGTTACACTCCCGATAGCGGCTTCTAGCAACGCGTCAGATAATAATACTCAATCGGGTGTTTCTCCAGCAAATGGCGGGATAGGGGCAACTGCATGGGCACGGTCAGAGGGGAGGGTGACAGAGAAGCTGCTCCCCTGGCCCTTCCCTGCGCTCCTCACCCCGATTGAGCCGTGCATCTCTTCCAACAACCGCTTGACGATGGAGAGCCCCAGGCCGTTCCCGTTTGGCGCCATCTGTTTTGCTTGTGGAGTGCGGTAGAACTCGACAAATATGCTTTGCTGTTCTTCAGGAGTGATTCCGATTCCGGTATCGCAGATTTCCACTTGCATTCTCCCCTCTATTGCCTCGGTGCGGACGGTGATCTCCCCTCCGGTTGGGGTGTAGGATATTGCGTTGTTGAGGAGGTTCGTCAGGACCTGTTTCACGGCCATCTTATCGGCGTAGGCCTGGGCGAAATGCTGAGAGTAGTTCAGCTTCTGGCCTTTACGTTTCAGTCTCGGTGTCAACTCGGTGATCACCTTGTTGAGGGTCGCGGAGAGATCGATCTGTTGCAGCACTAGAGCACTCTTCCCCGCTTCGATGCGGGAGATATCGAGAAGGCTCGCAATGAGCGTATCGAGGCGTTTGGTCTGGTTCTTGATCCCCTCTATCTTCGTCCTCTGCTCTGCGGTTAGGCCACCTCTTTTCATCAACAGGTCAGCAAATCCGTGGATGACGGTGAGCGGTGTACGGAGTTCGTGTGTGGCGGTCGCCATAAACCGATCCTTCTCCTTGCTTATCTCGTTCAAGGTGTTAGCGTACGCCTGTAACTGCTCCTCGTCTTTTCGGCGTTGCGTCACATCGTGTCCGACATCTATCCATCCGGTTCCCTGTCCGTTCTCATCGAGGAGCGTCATCCCGTACCAGGCGATCACCTTCTCCTTCCCCTCCTTGGTGCGGATGGTCGTATCGATCCGCCGCGAGTTTCCCGTGTCGGTCATTATCATCATCTGCTGCCAGATGCTCTCCCGATATTCTTGGTTCGGGTAGAGCCACTCCCAGATCCTGCTGTTTCCGAGAACCTCATGCCGAGAGTAACCGCTGATCCGCTCCGCTTCATCGTTCCACAGGGTGGTCTTCCCTTCTGGGTCCGTCACATTAATCCAGACGTTCGCCACCTGGATGAGCTTCTCGTTGAACTCATGGAGCCGGTGCATCTCATCGGCCAGCTTCTTCTCCTCGGTGATGTCGCTCAAGCACCCGATCGAGCCCTGATAGTTCCCTTCTTCATCCACGACAGGGACCGCGGTGACCCGTGCCCAGAAATCCGATCCATCCTTCCTGAGGTAGAGCGCCTCGTAGGTGGACTTCTCCCCTCCTTCTCTCTCTTTTAGCTCCTTTCTGAGGATATCGACAAAATCGGGGTGGACCCAGAACGTGTAGACCTTGCCAAGGATCTCTTCGCGCGGACACTGAAAGAGTTCACAGGCCTTCTTGTTGAGCTGTTTCATTCGATGCTCGGAATCCATCACAACGAGCCCTTCCCCCATCGCGTTCATCACGCGTTCTAGTTCCTCGTTTGCCGCTCGCACCCTCTCTTCCGCTATGACACGCTCGGTGATGTCCGAGGCAACGGAAATGACTCGACCGATGCCGGCGTAAGGAGGGAGCGGGCTGATTCGGGAGGAGAACCAGCGCCGACCACCAGGGAGATCGAGGCTGTAGTCGAAGGTTTGGATCACCCCTTCGCGAACGACCTTCTCTATTATCGGCAGCACCTGGGAGGAGAGCTCCGACGGCATTACCTCCGCGATCCTCTTGCCGAGGAACTCCTCAGGAGGAAGGTAGAAGAGGTCTGGCCTCGCCCCGTACCCCTCGATGAGCCGACCGTCTTCGTCTATCACGAAGATCAGGTCGGGCATCGCCTCAATGAGGGTACGGAATCTTCCCTCGCGCTCCCGCAGCGCTTCCGCAGCCTTCACCTGCGTGGTGACGTCTCGGTCCACGCCTTGGTAGCCAAGGAACTCGCCCTTGGATCCGAGGATGGGAAACCCCGTCGTTTCCAGTATCACAACGCGCCCATCCTTGTGCACGTTCCGGTTATGCAACGCGATAAACGGTTCTCTCTTCTGGATGATCTTCAGCGATTCGGTCTTGAGGATCTCACGGTCCTCTTTCATGAAGAAATCATAGAAGTGCCGTCCAATGATCTCCGCGGGGGAGTAACCGAGAATCTCTTGCACTGCGAGACTGGAAAAGGTGTACCGCCCCTCTGTATCGAGCTTCCATACCCAGTCGCTCGTCCCGTCAATGGGCTTCCAGAGGGACTCAGTCGCGGCTAGCTCTTTGTACAGTGCGGAAGACCCGCGATCCTGTTTCTTGCGCCCAAGGGTTGCGGTTTCCTGTTCGTTATTGATCAGAATCCCCCTTAAAGATCGGATGAACAGCTTGTACGT